>NZ_LWBL02000053.1 GCF_001644195.2 Bacillus marinisedimentorum
CCAAGGGTGTTCCCCGGATGCCCTGCGGAAGGGAACGGCTAAGATTATGAAGATTTCCTTCTTGAACAATCCTGCCCTTTACTTGAAAAATATCATTCCCGCAACATTTTCACATTTTCCAAATTGAATCGCAATTCCCTATTCCCTTCTGCTGCTGCAATTTCGCAGTAACATAGCCAACAAGCAATAATTTGATACTCTAATTCACATGATGATAACCCCTATTATTTGATTATCTATGTAACAAGCTGTTTTTCAACCCCAATGAAAAAGCATACCAATTTTATGTTAATTGATATGCTAATTCATCTGCTATTTTTAATAGTTCTCCTGTAAAAAGAACTGCCTGGCTTCAGCCGCTAGCTGCTCTTGTTTTTGGTCCCGCCAATTTTACGGAAGCCACGTATATTCCTTCCCCCAGCTTCCCTTTGCAAGTTCCACAACCTGTTCCACAAGCTCGTCCTCCACCATGTAGCTTTCCCCCTGTTCGTAAGGGTTGTAATGAAAAGCATAAAGGCGTGAAACAAACTCATGGAACGGAAGCGATGATTCGCCGATCTCTTCGCCGTTGCCCTGGACGCTCGGTTCAATGCCCTGGCCCCAATTCTGGCCGCTGTCATTGTTCGGGTTATAGAAATAGAGCCGGTAGTCGCCTGCCGGGTCTTTCGCAACCCGCTGGATCGATACCGCATGCAGCCCGAGCAGACCGCCGTGCACATTGGTGATGAAGATGCCGACCGGATTCGGGTAAATCAACTCGTGGCCTTCGTTGTATTCAGGATGATGAGTTGAATAAAACAGTTTTACAAAACCAGGATAATCACTGACGGCATTTGTGAGCGGATCGAGAACACTGCTGAATCCCCTCGAAATAAAGTTGCCGTAGAATTCCGGGTTGACCCATTTATGGCCGTCTTCGCCCCTTAGCAGCGTTTTCTTCATCATTTCATTATAGATTCGGTCAAGGTGCGGAACGAGCACCAGCGAAACCGGATCGAGTTCCGTATGGAGATTCGGGGCGAGTCCGCCTTCGATCTTGCTCGAGTACAGCATCTCCCCTTCGAAGTTCATATCCACTTCATTATCACGGGCAGCCCGTGCGATCACTTCGAGCAGATAGCTCTGGCCGTGCTGCGCCCACAGGCTGATGCCGCGGGCCGACTGGCAGGTTGGGTTCAAGCCCTGTCCGACACCGAGCGGCTGCCCGAGCACACTGATGACACCCGAAACGAGTATCGCATTTGCTGTGATTCCCTCCCGTTTGTTGATCGTATTCAGAAGGACGCCGCGCACTTCCGGGTGAATATCCAATTCGATCAGGCGCCGCAGTCCCGGTATGACCGGCGGAGATGAGAGCACGCCCCTGTCAAGCATGCGTGCAAGCCCGTACACTGACTGCCGGGTCGGCGGATGGATCGCCACCTGGATAAGCTGGGTCACAAGATCAAAATGCTCATTGAAATTGGCCGTCCCTTTTTCAGAGAGGTCCAGCGCAAACGGTACAATATCTGGAACATTCCGGTTCAAATGGCGGATCAGCACAGCATGATGCGGTGCGACAAGGCCGGTGGCGTGCATAGACTCGGCAAAAGCAGCCGCCTCCTGCTTCAGCACATCCTCATCAGCATCCTTTATCGCAAGCCTGTAACCGCGCAAGTCCGGGTGCTTCTCACTTAACGGAGTCGGGTGTGTGAGTGCCGCGGCAAAGTGCTCGAACTTTTCCCTTGCCGGCCCGCTCACTTCTTCATCCATCAAGTTTTCCGCCGTCTTGATCATTTTCACGATTCGGTTCACCATGATCGGCCGCTGTACCGTCAGCCGATCGATTTCATCAATGAGGTTTTCGGCGATTGCCCTGTAGGACAACTGCTTTCCGAGAAAATCAATGAGCCTGCGTGCCCTGTCGATATGCTCGCCGCTTTCCATCCTGCCTTCTTCCGTTTCTGGCGGGAACAGCAAATCAAGATTCAGGGCCATCACTTCGTTCAAAAAATCCTGTGCCTCCCCGCGGCTGATTTTATCATGTTCCACTGTTCCTTTTGCGATACTGAGCATCCGCAGTTCACTCATCAGCTCAACAATGGAGTTGACGCCTTTCAGCCGCAGTGAACCGCCGACAAACGGCGGCTGCAGTTTAGATGCATCTTCCCACGGGCCGCCCTTGAAAACGCCCGTTTCATCGTACTTGTGGGCATAGTCGAGCAGCACATCGAGGCCTTCGGGCTCAAGGGCGAGATCAATAGCCTGCTGAAAAACCTCAGTCTGGTACATGCTTTTGGCGAACGGTTTAGCAGAATCGAGCGCTTCAAGCGCCTGCTCGAATTTTTCCCGGACCTTTGTCAAATTGACTGTCATGTTGCCATTTCCCTCCTTCGCCAATTATTTGTAAAAATCATATTGCTCGAAATCAAGCAGGAGTGACCGCATCCGCTCGCTGTCTTCCCCAAAGAAAAAGACCGTGCCGTAATGGTTCCCGAAGCCGACCCGTTCCGCGACCTTCGAAGTCGTCGGCATGAACAGGTCATGCTTCTCAAAATACGGATGGCTTTTCAGCTCATCCGGAACAGCCAGCTTTTCGACGACCTTGACTTGGGGATATACCATTAGGCTGCCAGCAAACCCTTTTGCCGACTCCACTTCTTTTGGAAAAAACTCCAGCAATTCTTCCTCAGTCGTATCAGGGTCGCTGCACAGGATTTGGGCCTCATATGCACTGAAGCCGTAAGCCCGCTCAATCAAGTCGAAAATATGGCCGCCGGGGATCCGGGCTGCCACTTCGCCGAAGTGCAGTGTGCCGTCAGATGTGATGAACCATTCAGGATGAATGACGCCGTATTCGATTTCAAAGGAAGCGACGAGTTTTTCGATCTCCTTTTTAATGACCGGCCGCCACTCTTCAAGGGAGGGAGAAGCCGGCACGAAATTGGAATGTCCGAGATGGACATACTCGGTTATGTTTAAAAAATAAACTTTTCCTTTATGAATAAACACTTCACATGAGAATTCCTGGCCGTCCAGATGACTTTCCATCAGGCACGGGAAATCATCATCAGTCATGGCATCGATATCCTGCGGCGTCTGGATGACGCGATGCCCGACAGTTCCGGCTTTATTCAGCGGCTTGACGTGGATCGGGTCCTCCGCCTCGCCTTCAATTTTCAGCATGGCCTCATTCACCCGTTTCAGGAACCGGTGAATGTCCTCCCGGTAATGGGCTTCTTCAAACACACCGACTTTGATGCCGGCCATCTGCGCTTTTCTCTTCATCAACCCCTTGTCGCGCATCAAAAGCGCCCTGTTGAACACCCGCGGGTCTTCACGGAATCGCGCATTAAGCGCACCGGCCCATTCCACTGTTTCTTCGTATAACGGCACAGCCAGCTTTACGCCCATTTCATTGAGCTGCTCAAACAGCTCTATCGATTTTTCGTTCAGCCTCTCAAACTGCCACGGCACGAACTCGATTTCATTTTCGTCAGCGAACGTCTGAAACTCCGGCGGACCTACGACGACATAAGGACGTTTCATTTTGTCTATTGCTTCGATGGCCTGCAGGCTCCATCCAAGCAGTGCGGTTTTACTATTCATCTTTTCTTCCATATTGGACCTCCTCTAGGATAATATGACAGAAAACTCTTACATCTTTTAAATTCCCTTTTACCTTCGTGTAAACCTCTTTTTATCCGACAAAAAAACCCCGTACCAAAAATTACCGTCCCATTGTATACTTGCCATGGCAATTTGTCAGATTACTATTCAAAAGGAGCGATACTGGGATGAACTGGTATGAAAAACTGACAAGCTACTTCCCTGATGAAGAAATGAAAACCAAAGATCACATGGACATTCTGTTTACCGAACAACCCGGATACAAAAAGGATGAAAGCGACAATCACCTCTTAATCTATCTGGAAAAAGCCGATTTCCTCTTTATCGACTACATAATCATCACAGGAAAAAAGAGAGGCGCCGGCATCGGTTCCAGCCTGATCCGCACTCTTAAACAAAAAGAAAAGCCGATCATCCTTGAAGTCGACCCGCCCGATCCTTCCGACCCTGATACAATTAACCGAATCCGTTTTTATAACCGCCATGACTTCTCACACGCCCGCTCAATCGACTACCGCCGCCGCCATCCGATCACAAACAAGCCGAACATCATGGACGTGCTCTGCTGGTCCCCATCCGATGTAAGTGACCAGTGGATCTATACGAAAATGGGCCTCATTTATGAACAGGTACATGCCTACAGAGCTGAGGAAATTTACGGCGTGCCTGTCCAGCGGACATATGAGGTTTTGTCGTTTAACTATGCAGGTGTCCGGTAGGTGACAGGCACCTGTCGATTTTTGTCAATACAAAAAGCCCGGCCAGGCCGGGCTTTTTGTGTTGTTCGACAAATATCGGGGAGTGACAGGCACCGCGTTATGGCTGCAGATTAATATCTAGCGTTCCCATCTGCGATACAAGCAGCTCCTCATATTTTTTCTGGGCGAGGACGTTCACTTCTTTTGTATCAGATTCAGGGTTTTCTTCTTTTACACGGTCGATCATGTCCTTCTGCACTTTTTGAGTGAGAACGATCATGCCGTACTGGCTTTTCTGTTTATTCCAGAACGCTTCTTCCCCGTATTCCTTTACAAGCGCCATTGCTGCCGGTGAAGCACTGTATTGCTGGCGTGCTTTTTGAAGTTCAGCGGCAATTTCGTCATTTGATGCGGTGTGACCCTTCTCCTCGGCAAGGAGGCTTGCCGCCCGCAGGCGGATGATCTGTGAAAGCAGGGTGTTCCTGTCAGTTGTCGCCTGCTCCTGGGCATCCCAATAGGCAAGCGCCTGCTCAAGTTCTTCTCCCTCGTATTTCTTCTCATCAGACTCTTTATACATTTCGATTTGTATTTTGTTGATCAATTCGTAAAAAGCGAGATCTTCCTGTGTAATTTCAAATCCATTAACCGTTGCGATGGCACCTGTCTGATCGGCGGAGGCTGTGCCAGCTTTTTTTCCTGCTTCGGCCACTTCAAATGTGACAAGCTGTTCGGCTTGTTCCCCGTCATTTTCCAGTGTCAGGTCAGCCTGCCATTCGCCGCCCATCGGCAGTTCGACTGAACTGGCATACGTTCCGGCGGACTGCTCCTTGAATTCCACCTCTATTGTTCCGTGGTCCATCTTGGCCATTTCGAGAACGCCGCTCACATCCAGCCCTTCAGCCGGTCCTTTTTCATCATTAATGGCTAAAACGATTTCTGTCGCTTCACCCTGAACATAACCTGATGTCTCTTTTACGTCTGCCTGCAAGCTTGTTTCTGCTCCGCATGCTGTAAGCATAATCAGCGCCAGTAAGGCAATCATTAGTTTTTTCATTAGTATTCTCCCCCTGCTGTCAGCTTTTCCTGGAACTCGCCAACGGAGTATTTCGTCATTTTTCCATTTTCCAAAAAGGCGACATGCGTACAAATTTGCTTGATTTCATCCATGTGGTGGGATGACAGCAAAATGGTTTTATCCTCAAGTCCTTTCAGAATGCGAAGGATTTCCTGCCTTCCCATCGGATCGAGGCCGCTTGTCGGCTCATCCAAAATTAAAATTTCCGTGTCATAATAAAGCATGATGCCAAGCCCGAGGCGCTGCAGCATCCCCTTCGAGTATTCCTTTACCTGGACATCCTTTGCATCTTCCAGGTCCACCTGTTTCAGTTTTTCCGCAATTGCCGCCTCATCAGGGTTCTTCGAGTCAAGCGATGCAAAGAAACGCATATTTTCCTCCCCGGTCAGATGGGGATACAGATGAAACTTTTCCGGCAAGTACGCAACACTTTTCTTCCAGCCCTTTTGCTTCAATGGAGTGCCGTTCAACACCACATCCCCCTGTTTGATTGGCAAAATGCCGAGAATGGAATGAATCAGCGTCGATTTTCCGGCTCCGTTCCGGCCGACAAGTGCGCATAGTTCATTTTTTCCAACATGAAGATCGATACTGTCGAGCACCTGCTTCTTTTTGTATGATTGTGAGAGCCCGTGGATTTCAATCATGCCCGTTCCCCTCCTTTGTTCAACCTGACTGCAAGTTCGAAGGACAGCGCCGACCAGATGACAGCATTGACTGCCAGGAAGACGGCAGGATGCACAAACACCATTTTGTCCATCAATCTTGACAAGTGGTCAATCGACAGCACGCCGAGCGCCGTATCCAGGTAAAAGGACAGGGCATGGAGCGGGTCGATAAAGTAAAAGACGGAAAAGATCTGGATGTTGTCATACGATACCGCCGGCAGGGCATACATGAAACCGATATCGGTCAGGAACAAAAAGAAGAACCATGTGAAAATATTAGCTCCGACCAGCTGCATCCTCGTTGTGCAAATGCTTCCGAGAAAGATGCCGATCTGATTAAAGATGATCAAAAAGGCTGCAATCGTAATCAAGAAGGCCAAAAAGTGCTTCATATCAAACAGGAAGAACAGCTTCATCGGCAGTGCCATAATAAGCGTGCCGGCTATGAAAACAGACAGAGTGACGGCATGAACTGCCAGACTTTTCTTCAATAAAAAACTCCGCTTCGATTCCCGTTTCGTTGTCAGCATCATGTATGTCTTCAGTTCCTTCTCCTGTATGACCGCGAAGGATGAAATGAACAAGCCGAGAATCGGAATCAAGTATACGTTCATTTCATGAAGCGAGAGCAAAAGGGCTGTGAACCCCTGTTCAACCGGCAGGCTGCGCGCTTCGAGCATGAGGATGGCATTAATGAGGAATACCATGCCGGCCGCAAGCCAAAGCCCTTTGCTCCGTGTTTGTTCTTTCCATTCTTTCCAGATGTACATACTCATTTTTTCCACCTTCTATACCAGAAAAGTAACAGCGCACCGGTCAATACCCCGGCGGTGTTCCATGCAAATAACCCTTTTCCTTCTCTGTGGATAAGCGGATGCTCATCAACGACCATCACTTTTTGCTTGCTGACGATTTCGTTCATTTTTTCAAAAACGCCGATTGCCGGGCTTTTCAAAAACAGATAGGCCAATTCGTTTTCTTCAATCAATTGATAAATGGCAGATTTATATTCGATAGGGCGGTCTCCGACTCCGTCTTGATTCAAATCAAACAGGCGCTGGTTTCCCCAATAATTTCCTTCCCCATTGTCACTCCACTTGTTGGAGGCATCCCCTCCGAGCGTGATGACTTCGGCAGTATTGCCGGTAAAGCGGTTTTTCGTGAAAACCTGATCTCTTGAACTGGACCACAGTTCAATTCCAATCTGGTTTTGAAAAATTTTATTATCTGAGATTCGATTATTCGTGGACTGATCGATGAACAGTCCGCGCTGGTTTTGAAAAAAAGTATTGTCGTTCACGATGTTCCGGTTGCTTGATTGCAGGAGCAGTCCGAATGAACGGGTCCCCTGATTCAAGGAAAATTCATTTTCCCTTAATTCGATTCGATCGGAGTGCATCACGGCCGCTCCGCCAATATTGTATGTGAAGATGTTTTCAAGAAACGTATTGTCGTTGGAATACATGTAATGGAGGCCGTAACGGGTATGGCTGATCCGGTTTTTAACCACTTCATTGTCATTGGAGTAATCGAAAAAGATGCCGTCCCTGGTGCCTTCGATTTCGTTATCTATCAGTTTGTTAGCGTTAGAATAATAAAGATGGATGCCGTTTCCCTGTCCTGCGACTTCGCCGTTTTTCATGCCGGTGACCCGGACATTCTCAATCTTGTTGTCATGCGACTGGCTCAAATAGACGCCGTGAAAAGAATCCGTGATCGTGATATCTTTAACCGTATTGCCGTTTGACTTCAATTTGATAGCAGCATACTCCTCACCGGAATTGCGGTCAAAGCCGGTCTCTTTGATTTGAAGCTGCTGGAGCACCGTGCCATCCGCCTCAACAGCGAGCACATTGCCTGCTTCGCTGCCGCGGATGACGGTTCCTTTTTTCCCTTTGATTGTAATCGGACGGGAAATGATGACATTGCCGGCATATTCTTTTGCATCAAGGAGCAGTACTTCTCCTGCCGATGTTTCATCTATCAATTGCTGCAAGTCAGCTTCAGCATTTGCTGCCGTTCCAAACCCGAAGGCGGCCAGCAGAACGATCATGGCAGAGATAAGTTTTTTCATGCCTGACCACGATCCTTCCAGAGCGGAAACAGCAGCAGTAAAAATGCCGCGCCAAGAATGAACGAACCCGTTGTAAAATAGCTGTGTGTAACAAAATTGGCAAGTACGTTTTCGCCAAGGATCGGCGGCACAAACGGTTCAATGGTAATCGGCGCTTTCGGATCGAGATCGGTGCCGAAATCTTTCAGCCACCGGTGGATGTCATAGATTCCTATCACTCCACCGACTGCGAACAGCCCGATGATGCCGTACAGGAATTTTTTATTGCGGATGATTGCAGCTGCTAAAATTAAGCTAGCCATTCCATAAATGATATAAGGAAGATACTGCAGTTCCGGAAAACTTTCTTCGCTGAATTCTTTCATGCCGATATAATGATTGAGCCCGTTGATGATATCAATCTGGCCTTCCATTTTATCCGGATAGACGATGATATCAAGTCCTTCCGGATACTGCGGAGCTATGAATTCCATGCCCCACCACGGGAACTGGATGGATAGCGCCAGCAGAACCGCTGCTCCGGCTAATACAATGGCTGATGGAATGGAAAGGTTTCGTTTCATCAAAATCACCCCTTTTTCACACTGTTTTAAAAACAGGGAGGGAAAGCGGCTTGATTGCCGTTTCCCCCTCTTTTTTTACTCAGCCTTCGGTTTGACGAGGAAGTATCCTGTCATTTCCTGATGGAGTGCCGAGCAGAAATTCGAGCAGTAAATCGGATACGTGCCGGCTTTATCTGCTGTAAATTCAACTGTGTTCGTCTGTCCAGGCTGCATTTCCATGTTTAGATCGTACTGGTTGATTGCAAATCCGTGTGTGATGTCCTGGTCAAGGTCAATGTTGGTGAGATGGATATACACTTTATCTCCTTCGTTCACCTCGATAACATCAGGACGTTCGGCACCATGGTCAAAGATGAACTTCGATCTGAGTGCCACACCGTAAACATGAACCTCGTTGCCTTTTCGGACGATTTTTGCATCTTCCTGATTCCAGACCGAATTCTCACGCTTTTCTTCTTTCGGATACACTTTAATCGGATCCAGCTTATCCGCTTTGATCATCTGGGCATAGTGCGGCTCAGGGTTGACAGGTGCTGAGTGGATGACTTCCATTTTGTCCCCGGTCAAGTCGATCAGCTGCATTGATTCCGGATGGGATGGCCCGACTGACAGATAACTGTCTTTCGCGATTTTGTTCAACGCAATGATGTATTTACCATCAGGGTCTACTGTGTCGCCTTCAGCTGCAACCGCATGGCCAGGTGAGTACTGAACCGGTACGCGGTCAAGCGTTTCGCCTGTATTCGGATCCCATTTCACAATTTCAGAAGAAATGAACATCGTTGTATATGCCATGCCTTCATCGTCAAACTGGGTATGAAGCGGTCCGAGTGCATTTTCAGGATTCACTTCGCGTTCCATGACAGAGTCATAATTCAAAACAGGGATTCCGTTCTTCTCTCCAGCGAAATCTTTATTTTCAATGGCTTCGAATGCTTTTTCAAACGAGTAAACAGTGTTTGTCGGTGCAAGCTTTCCTGATGCGATGAACCGTTTGCCGTCAGGTGTAACATCGACGCCGTGCGGTGATTTTGCAACAGGTACAAGGTACATGCCGCCTTTATGCTTTTCTGGGAAGATCATTTTCTGGTCTGTCACTTCATCATACTTGCCGTCTTTGACCATTTGTTCAAGCTCTTTCCAGTTGAACAGGACGATATAGTCACGGTCAGCCTGGGAAGCGTTGATTTCAAGGTTAGTCGTTGCTTCTTCCGTGTTGTAAGTCGTGATGACGGCCCAATCTTTTGATACGCCTTTACCGGCATCGGAAAGATCATAGGACCAAGGCGGAAGTGCAACCTGGTATGCGATATCAAGTTTTTCGGTTTCCTGATTGAATGTGACGGCTGACATGACGCCGCGGTATTTTTCGCTGTAATCATCAAGTGACTCATACTCGCTTCCGATCGGAACGGCGAAACGAGTCGGCAGGAACATGTACTCCGTATTTTCTGTGACGAACATCGCGCAGTGAGGGCCGCTTGTGTTCGGTACGTCCATCATATCGATCGTTGTGAATGTCTCAAGGTCCATTGCTGCGGCCCGGCTGTTGCCGACATCCGTCATGAACAAGTACTTGCCGTCATAATCCCCGTCTGTTTCCGAGAATGCAGGATGGTGCAAATCGCCCCACGTGTATTCACCCATCATTTCGCGTGAGTGTTTGTCAAATCCCCATCCTGTTGCTGAATCCGGAGAGAAAACTGGCAATGTGCGGATATGGCGCATGGACGGCACACCGTACACGAACATCTGGCCTGAGTGGCCGCCTGAAGCAAAGAGGTAATACTCATCTTTTTCACCAAACGGGACATAAACCTTTTCCGCGTTCGATTTTTCGCTGGCATTTCCTTGCGGCTGTGACTGCGGGGAGAAATCGGTAAAAAAGATGAATGCGACTAAAAAACCTGCCAGCAAACCGGAGATTGCCGGTATTGTCTTCTTCAAATGAAACACCTCCAAATAGGTAGTAAATCCATTGGGTAACTTGGTTTTATAAAAACAATAGGGTCCGTTTCTTCTTTGAATCCGTTTACAATTATTTTTCTGATGCAGCCTTCAATGCTTCCAGAACGGCGGCATGTTCTTCATCTGTCAGCGGCTGGCCGCCGATTACACTCGACATGACTGCCGACGTCGGTTCTTTCAAAAATTCGCCAATCGGTTTGCCGTGCTTTCCTTCAACTGAGGTGTACGCGTCTGATAAATCCGGACCGGTTGCTCCGCCTTCCAAATTCAATGAAGAAACAGAGTGGCACGCCAGGCATCCGCGCTGATCAAGGATTTCACCGCTGGCCGAAACAGTCTCTGCCCCGGAATCCTGATTGCTCTCTTCCTCTTTGGCTTCCGGTGCTTCATTTTCACCAGCGCTTTCCTCTGATGTACTGCTGTCATTCACTTCCGTTGAGGCTGATTCTGAAGCTGAATCGGACTTGCCGAATCCTTCAAATGCGAAAAAACCTCCGCTGAAACCGACAACTGCTGCTGCAATGAAAATAATGAGCGTTTGCTTCATATTTTCACCCCTTTCATCTGGTTTGAATGGGACATGTTGTTCCCTATCGTTCGCTTTCATCTTATGCAATTATCAAACAAACAAGTGTGATACCAATCACTATTTGCCTGTTTTCACCCAACTTTTGTGCTCAGTTTCACACTTTCTTCATATTTCGCACATAAATACACCTCAGTGTATAAAACACTGCAAAGTGACAGGCACCTGTCGAATTTTGCGCATACAAAAAGCCCGGTTATCCGGGCTTTATCGTGTTTGATTCGACATATATCGACGAGTGACAGGCACCGCTTCATTCCTCCTTCGGATGCAATGCCCAGCCGATCAAAAACAGGATCAGGCCGATGAGCAGAAAGGCGATATCATAGAGCAGCGGGTTTTCTGACGCCGGGCGCACCCGGTGCAGCTGCAAAATATGATGATCGATAATACCCTCAATAAGGTTAAATGCCCCCGCCCCCATCAGAATGCCGGAGGTGAATGTCCGGAGGCTGGTGCCAAGTTCTCCGCGTTGTGCGTGACGGAATATATTGACGCCGCCCCATAAGAGCAAAGCGGAGAACAGAATGGTAAACAGCCCGTCAGTGAAGATCGCCAGGCCAACATGATCATGGTCCAGCATATGGTGCCACTGCAGCAGCTGGTGAAATAGTATGCCGTCAATCGCACCCCCTGCGCCGAGGCCTAAAAGGATGGCTGAAGTCAAAAGGTTCCGATTTTCGTGTTCCATCTATTTTCCCCCTTGCCTGTTTGTTTCCCTGGTTCTATCTTAGAAGCGTCTATTGTTAAGGATAAATAAGGAAATGCAGCTATCCTGTTATTTACCTACCCCCTGTTAAGGAAAATGGAACGTTCTTTTCATCCTCTGGCATCAGGAACTGAACGCTTAACGTTTACCGAAATAAACAGTCCGAGTGCCAGCCAGCCCAAGGTGATGACAGCTGCAGCAATAAGGACCGGCACCGCCCCGAAAGCAGTTATCAAAAAGATGGAAGCCGCTGTAACAAAACCTCCGCCAACGAATACATCAACAAGCATCTGCTTGTAGCTGAATGCATCCTTAGCGGGGGTTTCATTGCCCGGATCCGCCAGTTTTATGAAGAGCAGCCCGGCTGCACTCATGCCAAGCGACTGGGCAAGGTCGCCAATTGCCGGGCCGAACCAGTGATCCGGCAAAATCCTGTGTGTAATAACCTTTTTTTAAATTAGCAGCAATATTTATGAAAACAACCTTTCAAAAAATAAAACAGTGATTGAGGTTTATTATCCTAATGCGTTCGAATAAATCCCCAATCCATAACTCACATTTCTTCCAAAAATCTCGACATCATCCGACTAATAAAGGGAAAATGAACGCAGGAAAAAGGGTAGGATTTCATCACTTTTCTTCATATCTGAAACTATTTAGGATGGAAGAACCCTTTTTCATCACTCGGAAGGGTAAAAAGTCTTCAAAGGCGAAGCGGTATACCTGAACACCACTTTACTTTTTCAAGGAGGAATGTTTGTGAAGAAAAAGCTTTTAAACATCGCTTTATCAGGTATGCTGTTGGGTGCCGGTTCAATGTCAGTTTTTGAAGGTCAGGCCCTTGCCGGTGAAGGCCCGAATTATAACGGAAATGAAACGATTAAGAATGAACGCCTTCATTCGTACGATGAAATGGTGACGCTGCTTGAACGGGTTGACCGGCAGTCTGAAGCATTGGATCTGGAAGTGTACGGCCAGTCGGTGAATAATCGGGATCTCTACATAGCAAAATTCATTCAAAATCCCGAAAACCCTACTATCCTGTTCCTGACACAGCAGCACGGAAATGAAGTCCTCACGACAGAAGGCGCCTTGAGAATGATTCAGTATTTGAGCACAAGCAGCCAGGAGGTCAAGGATGTCCTTGAAAACGTCAATATCCTTATTGCACCGCGGCTTAATGTCGATGGCGCTGAGGGGGATGTCAATTTTTCACTGGATGACTATGTTGCAGGAACGCACACACGGTACAATGCGAATGGGATCGATCTAAACCGCGACCATGTCGACCGGAACGAACCTGAAACCGCCGCACTCCACCAGAACGTCCTCCAGAAATACAAACCAGACTATATGATTGACCTTCATCACCAGGGAACTCAGACTACACTCGGAGACAGTGATAAGCTCGTATCCGGCTCGATCCTTTACCCGACAAATGAAAATGTTGATCCGGAAGTCCGTGAACGCTCCAAGCAGCTCGGCGCGGTCGTTTATGATGCTGTTGAAGAGCGGGGCTTCGGCACGCTGTCGAAATATAACGGCGGGACAGCTCCCACCATCAGCCGAAACGGACTTGCAGTCGAGTACGGCGTATCGACATTGCTTCTGGAAATGCGCGGCATGGCGGATCACTATTACGAGCCATACGTACTGGGCCAGAAAAGCAACGGATACTTGATCCAGCAAGCCGTCATTGCCATGAAAGCTGCAGCGGAAGCAATCGCCGACGGCTCGATCGAAACAGCGGACACTTCCTTCTGGGATACTTTGCCGCCGAGCGGATGGAAGGATACAGAATAATAACCAGCTTACAAGATGGACACAAAAAGCTAAAAATCCCTCCTTAACACGTTTAATAACAAGAAGAACAGCGGGCCACACCGTAAAAGTGATGGTCGGCTGTTCTTCTTGTAAGAGTTGATATAAGGCCTTGAATGAAGCAATTATCCTACTGATTATGGTGCTATTCGTGTGTTGAATCATCGTATATCATTTTGTGTTTTCTCTTTTTCAACCGAACCGGTTACCTCCCAGCGCAGCCCGGGGCCTTTGGTATATGTATTACTATTGCCTCAACTGGTGACTGCCTCGCGGAAATCACAATCGATCAGATGGTCGTTCACCATACCTGCCGCTTGCATATACGAATAGCAGATTGTCGATCCAACAAACTTGAAGCCCCTTTTTTTCAAATCCTTGCTTATCGCAGCGCTTTCCGGTGTTGTGACCGGTACTTCCTTCACACTTGTCCATTCATTCATAAGAGTTTCACCGCCGGTAAATTGCCAGATGTATTCATTGAACGTTCCATACTCTTCCTGTACTTTCAGAAACGCTTTCGCATTTGAGATTGCTGCATTGATTTTCATTTTATTGCGGACAATTCCCGGATCATCCAGGAGCTCCATCACTTTTTCCTCTCCATATCCAGCAACAATCTCTGGCACAAAATGATCAAATGCCTGCAAATAATTCTCGCGCTTCTTTAAAATGGTCGACCAGCTCAAGCCCGCCTGTGCCCCTTCCAGTATCAGCATTTCAAACAATTTTCTGTCATCATGAACCGGTTTTCCCCATTCCTCATCATGATATTTCTGATATAACGGATCCTTTACATCCCAGCATCTTTTCACGCTTATCTCCCCCTATTTTATAAGCAATAAGTGCCTTCTATGTATGATGAACACTGTACAAACAAAGCAGCTTTCCCCATTTTACAATTTCTTTTTCAAAACTCAGGCCTGCCCTCTCCGCCACTTTTACCGAAGAAAGATTTTCAGGGTCAATTAAAGAGATGATCCGCTCCAGGCCGAGTTGTTGAAAACCGTAATTTTTACATGCCAGGGCCGCTTCCGTTGCAAGGCCTTTACCCCAGTGTTTCCGAGCGAACAGATAGCCAAGCTCAAGCTCAACGCTATCGGCTATCTTCTGCGGGACCAGCCCGCACTGGCCTGCGAATTGCCCGGTTTCTTTCATTTCGGCAACCCACATCCCCATGCCGAACTTCCGGTAATTATCCTGTGTCCACTTGATCCATTCAAGTGTATCGTGCCTGTCCTTTGTTGACGGATAATATTTCATCGCGGCAGGATCCGAAAAAATTTCCAATAAGTATGCCGCATCATCTTCTTCCATTGTCCTTAACCGCATGCGTTGTGTTTCGAGGACCTTCATGAGATCATGCCTTTCACAAAATATAATCAGTTAATATAAGAGTTTTGACAGGATCACCTTTGTCCATTCTTCGGCTTCCTTCAATTGGGACGGTTTGAGCGGTCCCTGCCTTCCGGCTACGAAAAAGCTTTTCGGTTCAACAACCGGCTGGAGGTCAAACCTCTTTACACGTCTTGAAAGCCTGAATGCAGCCGAACCGGATTTCCATCTGGGCACATCATATCGGGTATCAAAAACAGCCGTTTGCCGGGACTTCAAGCTTAACGTACTCAATTCCTCCACAAGCTTCTCCATGGCTGGAGAGGGCCTGTGTCTCTGGGTGGGGCAGCCGATAACCAGAAAATCAAAGTTGGAGAGATTTCCAGTTTTAAAAGTGCCCGCCAGCAGTACCTCAGTATCAAAACGGGTTCCTAAAACCATTGCAATCCGCCTGGCGACAGCCTCCGTATTTCCGTACGCAGAATCATATACAACAGCCGCTGCTTGTTTCTTCATTTTTTCAACCCTTCCTTCCGAGGCGGTTCGAATCACTTTTTATTTCTTCATTCGCAAGCATGATTCCTTTATCGGCAAGTAAATACCGCTACGGAACGAAAAAATGCATCTGAAGACAGATGCATTTTTCCCTGATTAATTAACTTGTAAATCTACAGGCGGATCAGAACTGTCCACTTCCGATTCAGCGAGTTCGCTGATTATCGTGACGATACCCATAACTTCCCTATTTTCATCAAGACGGCACCTTGCGTATACATCAAACGATTTCATCTTTTCCCCAAACCCAAGCTGCACCGTTTGCCTTACCGGCGCCGGCGCGGCTGCCGCTTCTTTCATGATGGCTGTAAGGTTTTCAGAACCTGTTATGTGCAGTTCATCCGGATACTTGCCGAGCATATCTTCTACGCGAAGCGTTGCAAATGGATTTAAAACCCATGTATACCGGTAATCCGGGTCACTGTAAGCGACTGTAACATGTGAGCCTTCAAGAGCAAATTGAAAAGGCTCACTGAAATAATCACTGAAGAACATGGTAGGGTTGAATCCGAGCACTGCAGCAATATTTTTTGCGACGGTCACACTCGGGTCGCGCTGGCCGTTTTCAATTTGGGCATAGAATCCCCTGTTGATGAAAGATTTGGATGCCACCTGTTCCTGTGTCAGCCCGATGTGTTTTCTTAACTTGATGAGCCAATCCCTTTTCATAATCCTCACACCTGAAATGTTGTTATTAAAAAGTTGTCACATACCTTTATTCCATGATACCGCAAATTTGTGAAGACTTATTATACTGTGCCTCAAAACATGTGCGTCTATTTGACGCAATGTTTTTCTCGGGATAAACACCCATTTTCCTTAATAAAGTTTATACTTGTAGAGTTATTATCAATATTTAAGATCAATCTATATATAAAGGCACAAATTTATATAAAAGAGAACATTTAACTGGATGTGTGGAAAAATGAAATCAAACCGCCTGGAGAAGGAAATTGAAAAAAAGAGGGCAGAAATGACCAGCCTTGCGCAGAAGTACGGTGTCCGGCATGTTGTCACGCTGTCAGCAAGCCAGGAACTCGATCAGCTGATTCTCCGTTTTCTGAAAACCCGGCTGAAAAAATGACGATACAGGCTGCGCCTCCCTTCCTTGTCAGGTCGGCCGGTATCATACAGATTCTTCCATTGTTATTTCCGGTCTGCAGGATACAACAGGCCAAATTGCTTCCGCGCTTTTTCCATAATGGCGGCAGTAACCGCAGAATGCCTGTATGAGTTCATCTGTGATTCCGTTTCCCTGTTCCCTAATAAGTCCAAAAAAGCCTCCACCTCATAGCTCATTGACGGGCGTTCCATTTTGGCATCGAAGACTTCCTTGCTTCCGGCACGGTAACGGATTTCCACCCTTTCCGGTTCGGATATTTTATCAATGACCATGCTTCCTTCCTCTCCCTGGATTTCACACGGAAGATTCGAATCCGCAATTTTCGAGTGCATGATCACCGCATCCATATCCCCATAATGAAGCAGCAGGCTGCCTTCTCCATCAACACCCGATTCGAGCAGCACCCCATTCGCCATCACATCTTCAGGCTCCCCGTATAGAACCACGAGTGGATACAGGCAATAGATGCCAAGGTCCATCAGCGCCCCGTTTGAAAACTCCGGATTAAAAGCATTCAGCACTTCTCCGCGCCTGTATGCATCATAACGGGATGAGTACTTGCAAAAACTTGCGAAATAACGGCGCGGTTTCCCGATTTTATGGAGATGCTCCTGAATCGTTTTGAACCCGGGCAAAAAGGTCGTCTTCATCGCTTCCATCAGCACAACCCCTTGGCCGCGGGCTGCCTCAAACATCGCTTCAACTTCAGCAGTATTGGAAGCAAGCGGTTTTTCACAGAGCACATGCTTTCCGTTTTCCATAAACAAAATCGACTGCTCCGCATGAAACGAATTCGGGCTGGCAATATATACCGCATCAATCAGCTCGCTTTCCGCCATCTCCGCGATGTCCGTAAATGTATGAGCCGCTCCATGCTTTTCAGCAAAGTCTCTCGCCCGCTCCCCGGAACGTGAATACACGGCCGCAAGCTCAAATCCCGAAACCGCACGACCCCCTTCAAGAAACGCTTCTGTAATCCAATTCGTCCCGACAATTCCGAATCTGACCATATTTTTCAGCTCCTACATAGTGACAGGCACCTGTCGAATAATCTTTTTCTTCTGTTTTTACGATAGCAGTCCAGACGGTATTTCACAACTTTATATGCAGATGAAGATTTTGAAAGACGATGATATGATTGTAAGAATGACAAGCACGGCCATATGCGGATCAGATTTGCATCTTTATAAGAAAACGATGAAAATCGCGGATGACTACATCATCGGACATGAACCGATGGGAATTGTTGAGGAAGTCGGGACGGCTGTGACCAAAGTGAAGAAAGGCGACAGGGTCGTCATTCCGTTTAATGTGTCATGCGGCCACTGCTTTTATTGCAGCAACAACATGGAGAGCCAGTGTGATAACTCGAATCCGCACGATGATACGGGCGCTTATTTTGGCTACACGAAAAAGTTCGGCAATTACCCGGGCGGCCAGGCTGAATATTTACGCGTTCCTTTTGCAGACTTCTCTTCTTTTGTTGTTCCGGAAGATGCAGAGCTTGAAGACGATCAATTGTTGTTTTTATCTGATATCATCCCGACAGCCTACTGGAGTGTGGAAAACAGCGGTGTCAAAGAAGGGGACACCGTCATCGTCCTCGGTTCCGGGCCGGTTGGGCTTTTAACGCAGAAATTCGCCTGGATGAAAGGCGCTGAACGGGTTATTGCTGTCGACATGCTTGATTACCGCCTAGATCACGCCAAAAGAACAAACAGTGTGGAAACCTATAACTTTGAAAAGGTTGATGGAATTGGCGAGCTGCTGAGAGAAGAAACAAAAGGCGGAGCTGACGTTGTCATCGATGCTGTCGGCATGGACGGCAAAAAGTCCACAATCGAAAAAGTGGAAACCACCCTCATGCTGCAGGGCGGCACACTCAGCGCGATTGAAATGGCATCTAAAGCGGTGCGCAAATTTGGCCGTGTTCAGTTAACCGGCGTATATGGGCTCGTTTATAATGGTTTCCCGCTTGGCCAGTTTTTCTCGCGTAATATCACGCTTACAATGGGCCAGGCTCCTGTCATCCACTATATGCCCGAGCTAAATAATATGATCAAAGAAGGGAAAATCGATCCAACGGATATCATAACCCACAGATTGCCCCTAAAGGATGCTCAAAAAGGATATCAGCTATTCCATGACCGAGAAGACAGCTGCATAAAAGTTGTTTTAAAGCCTTAGGGGTACCTATCACTTGTCATGGCAAACTGCATCGGACACTCTCGCCGGTGCAGTTTTTCTTTTCGTGTATATTCTTTGTTACGATTGGGCACTAATGGATGGAGGAATGGGAACGGAAATCGGGAGGAGTAAAGATGGTTAAAGCAGACAGAAACTTATTTACAGCAGCAATCATATTGGGGCTCGGCAAAGCCGGTGCGATTGATGGGATTCTGTTTCACCAGCTCATCCAATGGCATCATATGATCGATAGTCCGGATATCGAATTTGAAATATTAACGGACGGCCTGTTCACCGCAGCATTCTCTGCACTACTCGTATGGGGCGGCATCAATATATTCAAACATGCCCGCAAGAATGAACTTGGCAGCAGTTTTCGCCTCTTCCTGTCCGGGATCCTGATCGGCGCCGGCACCTTCAATCTCGTAGAAGGCATCATCGACCATCATATCCTGCAGGTTCACAGAGTGAGGCCGCTCGCCGAGTATCCCCTCGTATATGATATCGCATTTCTGCTGATCGGACTGAAACTGGTCCTCATCGGGTTGAAAATCAAGCCGAAACAAAATAAACAGGCGTAAGGACGGGGAGTGCACATGATAAAAAAGCTGAACAGCCTCCTGTCATTCACACTCATTTTTTTAGCCTTCTTTCTTTACATTACCGGTCAAAACCGGGCCGCCCATATGAATAGCGCTGATGCGATGTCACACGGCAAACTCGACATCCCGAAAGCCGCCCAAAACATCCCGTCGGTCTCAATATCCGTCTCACAGGATCCGTCAGGCTCATGGCTTCTGAAAACTGAAACGAAACATTTTGCATTCCAGCCAGAAAAAGCAGGCACTGATGAAGCCAGCTTCCAGGAGGGACACGCACACATATACGTTGACGGTAAAAAGATAAACCGCCTGTACGGCAATTATTATAACCTGGGTGAACTCCAATCCGGCCGGCATGAGATCACAGTGTCGCTCAACAGCAATAATCATGCGTTGTTTACTTATGAAGGAAAAGAAATTTCAGACTCAGAAATAGTTTTCGTGGAATAATTTTGTAAAACCGGATGTGATCATAATGTTGGTGAACATTACGCTTGGATTTGCTTTGCCGTGGATAACGGCAATTTATCTCATAAAAAAAGACTTGCCGGTTTTCCTGGCCGTATTCCCGTTCGTCTCGATGTGCGCGTTCGTCTTTGATTTTCTATTTTTCCACGCAGGCTGGTATATCGTAGAACCATACATGCCTCCGCACGAAATGCTCCCGGCCTTCCCTTTTAAAATCGGTATTTATCCAATCACAGGGGTGCTGCTCATCCATACAATAACTTCATCAAAAAAGAAAGGGCATTGGTACTGGCTGTTCTTGTTTGCCATAGTGATCACTGCTTTAGAAGGGATTGCCGTCCATTTTGAAAGAATCCATTACGGCAACAACTGGAACCTCTTTTGGACCTTTGCCGCTTATCTGTTTTTCATGTGGCTTACATTCTTTTACTATGAAAAATTAAAGAAATTGATGAAAAGCTAGTGTGTTAACTGCTGTTCCTGCTAAACAATTGATCTCCAAAAGACTGAGCGGGCTTTCCGGAACTTCCCCCTGCTAATTACATCCATTCGTCTGCGAGTGCCGCTCCTTCTGAGGCGATTAAACTGGCTGCATTCGTAATTGCCTGCGCCCTCGTTTCCCCCTTGTCACAAAACCCGTTGAAACAAACCTCTCCACTCTCTTTATTTATATAGGTGAACCCGAACTTCTCCAGCCTACCTACGATTAACATCGCATGGTCAAGGTTTTCTTCAGGCAGAAAATCAGAAACCGGTATGAAAACACCCTTTTCCGGATCATACCAGCGGTCCCACCGATTTAGTGTCCAGCCCATTATTTTACGTGCCACCGATTCCGTTTTATTCATATGCCATCCCTTTCTCATATAAGTTTTGTTCTGTTAAACAGCGCTGTTGATTTTCGCACCAGGTGTCCATGCCTCTGCGTTTTCTGCAGGACGCGGAAATCTAAGCACCGGTTCCTCTTATCCACTGGGCTCCCCGGCATTCATGCCAGCGGGATTTCCGCTCGACAACAGGACAGTGAATATGCTCCACGAATTCTCGCCGCACGAAGAAATGCTCAGCATTTTCGAGGCGTATCCGCTTCCTAATGCTTTACGTTCAGATCTACTATTTTATCATTTACCTCCACCGGAACCTTGCTTGAATTCTTACAATTACGTGATGGAATACCGCCATTATAGAAAACAGGCACCTCACTCTTCCGGCGCCTGTCCTGCGCTCCATTCTTTTTACGGCCGTTGTCAATCCTGTAAAATCAATTCTTTAATCCCCGCAACATCTACATTCCCCCCTGATATGACCGCCGCGGCCTTTTTCCCTTCAAGGGGCAGCCTTCTTTTCATCAAAGCGGCAATCGTCACAGCGCTTGACGGTTCGATCATCTGCTTCATCCGCTCAAGTACAAAGGTAAACGCCCGGCGGATTTCGTCTTCACTGACCAGGACGAGGTCATCAAGGTACTTCATCAAAACCGGGAACGTCAGGTCACCGGGCTGAGAGGTGCGCAATCCATCCGCTATCGTGTTCGTTGCCGGAATGTGCGTAATCTCGCCAGACTGCAGCGACAAATACGTATCATTGGCAGTTTCCGGCTCAACACCATACACTTCGATCCGCGGATTTGTCTCCTTTATTGCGGTCAAAATTCCTGAAATGAGCCCACCCCCTCCTACCGGCACAACGACAGCATCCAAATCGCTGACCTGCTCGATCAGCTCCAGCCCCGCCGTTCCCTGGCCGGCCATAATAAGCGGATCATCGTATGGCGGTATGAAAATGCCGTTCTGTTCTTCAGCCGCTTCTTTTGCCCTCGGAATCCGTTCTGCCGAAGTGGTGCCGCATGTTTCAATGTCAGCGTTATAAGCGGCAATGGCATTAAGCTTGCATTCACTGGCATCGGACGGCACCACGATCTTCGCCGGCACCCCGAGTTTGTTTGCGATATAGGCAACAGCCTGGCCGTGGTTGCCCGAAGAAGCCGCTGTCACAAGGGTGGCGCCTTCTTTTGCTGCCTGCTTCACTTTATTTGTTGCACCCCGTATTTTGAAAGAGCCGGTCTTTTGCAGGTGCTCGCTTTTCAAATATAATTCATTGCCGCACATAGCAGATAACTGCTCAGACGTTAGTATCGGCGTTCTATGTACAACATCAGCTATGTTGGCTCTGGCATTTTTAATATCAGCAATGGTGATCATCGGTTTGCCTCCTTTGATTCTTTCCGTTTGTTTACTTCTCTGAAAAGCGGTCAACCTCCTTTCAAACCTCTTAACAAAGATATATAACCCTGTTTACTTCAGGAAAATTTTATCATCTGGCCGTCATATACAACGCAAAACCAACCTCTTCGAAATAAACGATACACGTTTGTGATACTCCATAAGAGGTATACATTCACTATAATCCAATTTATTCCACATCATGAAGGAGTGTTTTTTCATGATGGCAAGCCTGAAAGAATCAGTGATTGTCCTGCTCTTTGCAGCAGGCTTAGCACTGACAGGCTGTACGGAAGAAGAACCTGACTCTGACCAGGATATAATCATTAAAGAAGAAGAGGAAGATTCAAACACGGATGAGGGCACAAATAACGGCGGAGGAACAGAGACCGAAGGGGATGCAGGTACTGAAGGAGAAACAAATACAGAGGAAGGTACAAAGACCGAAGACAACAATGGAACTGCTGAAGAAGATACAAATGGCTCCGCAGAAGCAGATAGCGGTACTGCAGAAGAAGACGAAAGCCATTAATGCAATAATAAAATCCAGCAATCAAAACGGACGGCTGTGATCACAGCCGTCCGTCTTCTTACTTATTCATAACTTTTTTCCAGCTCAGCAATCAACTCGCCGACATAGGCAACCGCTTTCCGTATCGGTTCAGGATTTGACATATCTACACCGGTTTTTTTTATCAAGTCAAGCGGCTTCATTGTGCCGCCTGCCTTCAGCACTTCGATCCATTGCTCTACAGCAGGCTTGCCTTCTTCCAATATCCGTTTGGAAACAAGCGTTGACACTGTCAGGCCCGCTGAATACGTGTAAGGATAGAGGCCCATATAGTAGTGAGGCTGATGCATCCATGTCAGGCTCGCACCCTCGTCAATTTCAACAGCGTCACCCCAGAAATTGCGGAGCGCTTCCGCTGTTTGCTCCGAAAGCACATTTGCTGTCAGCGGCTCGCCTTCTTCCGCCAGCCTGTATACACGCCGCTGGAATTCCCCTTCAAGCAAGTGGGTAACAAAGTTGTGATAATAGGTGCCGAGCAGCTGAAGAATGACCCAGCGCCTTGTCCGGTCATCATTTGAATTCGATAACAAATGATTCCCGAGCAGCATTTCATTCATTGTAGAAGGAGCTTCGGTAAAGTATCGCGACGGCCTGGCGCTGGTCATGCGCTGATGCTTTTCTGCATAGTAAAAGTGGCCGGCATGGCCCAGTTCATGGGCAAGTGTGAATGCGCCCCTCATCGTATCAGGCCAGGTCATCAGCACATACGGATGTGAACTGTACGGGCTTGAACAGGAGGCTCCGGTTGACTTCCCGACGTTATCCGCATAATCGACCCAGCGTTCTGCAATCGCCTTTTTGATCATGCCGCTGTATTCCGGCCCCATAATATCGAGCGCTTCTTGAACCGTTTCAGACGCTTCCTCATACGTTGTTTCAATTTTGAATTCAGGGTCGAGCGGAGCTTTAATATCTGCCATCGTCATCTTATCCAGGCCGAGCACCCGTTTCTTCAAGTTGGCATAACGCCTCATATGCGGTGCCAGCTCTTCCTGGATGACGTCGAGCTGATTCTCATACATCTCCTTCGTTACCTGCTGTCCGTGAAGCAGCATGGCTTCCGCCGATTCATAGTTACGGAGCCGGGCTGTCGTCACTTCATGATTCACCTGCGTCTGGTAGGTTGCCGCAAAGGTATTTTTATACTGCTGAAGGGACCTGTTGAACGCTTCATAGGCATTGCGGCGGACAGCGGTTGACGGGGAAGAACTGTACTTCCCCATATACATCCCGAATGAAAGCGGAATTTCGTTCCCTTCCTCATCTTGAAACGGATCAAATTGCATGTCCGACAACTTGCCGCGATTGTATACAGTATAAGGGGAATTGAAAAGTGAACCGAGCGCAGCCAGTGTTTCCTCCGTTTCCTGTCCAAGTCCATACGGCTTTTTATCCTGTAAGTCAGTCAAATACTTTTCAAACGATTGCAGCCCCTCTTCTTCTTTCCTGAACTGCTGCACAGTATCCTGCGGAAGCGCAATGATTTCCGTTTCCACAAATGCGGCAGCCGAATTAATTTCTGCCTGAATTTCAGCAGCCCTGGCCGCATCCTTCTGCCGTTCAGCATCAGTATTATCAACAGCCTGCCGTAAATTGGCATACATCGAGACAAGATCGAATCGCTGCTGCAGCTTTTCTTTCGTCTCCAGACAGCCTAACAGATTCTCCGCGCTTTCGCCGAGCTTCCCTTTATACTTTGTCACTTCCGGAATGAATTCACGTACCGCTTTCAGCTCCCGTTCCCAGTCCTCTCTAGTTCCAAATAGATGGGTCAGATCCCAAGTCTGTTCCTTCGGGACATCTTCGCGTTTCATCCGATCATTTCTTTTTCCGGTCAATTGCAACCCTCCTGACATAGTCACTAGTAAACCCATTCATATTTCATCGGTACACATTAAAACATCAGACATTACTAGGTGTACCACGACAAATATTCCCGTAATCCAGTGAAATTCAATAAAATCCGATTTCCTCCGATATGCCGTTACCTGATCATAATTAATTCTGTTCAGATCTATCAAAAAAAACGCAAGACGCCTGCTTAGCGGCGTGCACCGAAGGCCTTTTCGGGAGCGCATGGGCTCGATTCGTTCCCTTTTTGGTGATCCGAAGCACTTTTCGGGAACGCATAGGCTCGATTCGTTCCCTTTTTGCTCCTCTGAAGGCCTTTTCGGGAACGCATAGCTCGATTCGTTCCCTTTTTGCTCCTCCGAAGGCCTTTTCGGGAACGTAAAGGCATTAGCGGGGATTCCTACAGGAAAGTGGTTTTCCCTTCCGAGGGGAATCACCGCTTTTGGCGATATCCGCTGGCGCCTGGAGATAGACACTAATCTTACTTGAAAAACAAAATTTATACTTTCCTATAAGGTGGGAAAAGGCAGCTTAAATCGCCCCTTAATTCACCTAAATGGAATACATGAAGGCATTCCTCTCCGTCCATACTACCATCAGGAGGTGGAAGCATGAGACTTGCCCTGTTCGCAATCATACTGCTTATTATCCAGCCGGCAGGAGCCGGCGATCATTTATCAATCAGGCATGATGGCGAGGAAATCCTGAACATCCGCCGCGGCGATTTCTTCGATGAACTGGCTGGGAAACCGCTCATTGACCAGGATAAAACACTGCAGCTGACCGAGCATCTGAAACAGGAAGTCAAGAAAGATCCTATTGATGCAAAGCTGAATGATACTGGTGAAATCGTCCCGGAAGAAGCCGGCTATCAACTGAATGGGCAGAAATTCCTGGAGCTCTTTTACACGTATCTTCTTGACAGCAAGCCTGCTGTGATAGAAGCCCCGCGGCTTACACTCCATCCGCGGGTCGACAGTGAACTGCTTGCGAACATACGGACAAAGCAGATTGGCCAGTATGTGACCTATTTCAATACTCGGAACGAAGAACGGTCCCATAACATCCAGCTCGCTGCTGAAGCACTTGACAACCATGTCGTGTTTCCGGGCGAAACCTTTTCGTTCAACCGCGTTGTCGGCAAAAGGACCACAGAAAAAGGATATTTGCCGGCACCTGTAATTGTAAAGGGTGAGGTGACCGAGGGGATTGGCGGCGGAATTTGCCAGCTTTCTTCCACGATTTACAATGCCGCCGACATCGCCGGGGTGAAAATTGTGGAACGCTATTCACACAGCAAACAGGTTCCGTATGTACCTCCGGGCCGGGACGCCGCCGTCAGCTGGTACGGGCCGGATTTCACCTTCAAAAATACATACAGCCAGCCCCTGCTGATTCGAACAAACGTAAGGCACGGCATGGTCAGTGTGACAATTTATTCTTCTGACCACGTCGATGTTAAGAAAAGAGGAACCCCCGGTCTTTCCGAAAAAAATAAATAGAAAAGTCGCCGAGGGGCAATCCTTTTAGGCGAACACAGAGGCACAGTTTCCCTTATCTATATTCTTGGCTCTGTTAACGCTAGTGTTGATTTCCGTTGCAGGTACTCGCTTTCACCCAAGGGCACAAGTGCGACATCTGTTCCTGCTTCCCTCCGGTCGCACTCACAGTGTCTTCTTTGCCGCGGGGCGGGCGGTGAGCCTCCCCGCAGTCATCCATGTATCGCAAAATCAGCTCTACACCACAGAGAATGAAAATGGTTTTTGTGTGGCTATACTGATTTTACGGCTGGATGAGGAAGGTCGAGACTCCTTGGTGTGTAAGAGCCCTCCCCGCAGTCTGACTCCTTCGACCACGGTGCATCACGGACTGTTGCTCCCTTTACGGGAAGCACTCATGGTAGATTAACCCTATTCTGGTTGTTGCGCCAGCCTCTAATTTGATTTGCCGTAGAAAGGATGTTTTCAATGGATGTACTCATTGAGAATGCATGTGGTTTAGATGTCCACAAGGACTCCATTACTGCATGTGCCATTACACCAAAAGGAAAGGAGATTGAAACGTTTTCAACCAAAACCATCTACCTAATTGAATTGGTAGATTGGATCAAGAGACGTAAGTGTACCCATGTGGCAATGGAAAGTACAAGTGTTTATTGGAAACCCATTGTCAATTTATTGGAAGCAGAAGATATTGAGTTTTTAGTTGTGAATGCTCAACACATTAAGGCTGTTCCCGGGCGTAAAACCGATGTGAAAGATGCCGAATGGATTGCCAAATTACTTCGCCACGGTTTGCTTAAAGCCAGTTTCATTCCTGATCGGGCCCAGCGGGAATTACGTGAACTTGTTCGTTATCGACGCAGCGTTATTGAAGAGGGTGCGAGACAACAGAACCGCATCCAAAAAGTGTTAGAAGGGGCTAATATCAAGCTTGGCTCTGTTGTTTCTGACATTATGGGGGTTTCCGCTCATGATATGCTTCGGTCCATAGCTGAGGGAAATGAAAATCTTGAAGAGTTATCAAACTTTGCAAGGGGAGTAATGAAGAAGAAAAAAGATGAATTGAAACTCGCGCTTCAAGGATATATTCACGAACACCAACGATTCATGATAAAGACAATTCTAGATCATATTGACTTCTTATCGGATCAAGTTGATCAATTGGACAAAGAGATAGCGAAAAGGATGGAAGACTCTCAAGAAGATATAGATCGGTTAGATTCCATTCCTGGCATCGGGAGAAAAATGGCAGAACATATGCTTGCGGAACTTGGCACAAATATAAAGGAGCAATTTCCAACTGCGCCTCAAATGTGTTCATGGGCGGGATTAGTCCCTGGAAATAACCAAAGTGCTGGAAAACGCAAGTCTTCTAAGACGATGAATGGAAACAAATATCTTAAGTCAGCACTGATTGAAGCAGCTCATTCTGTTCGAGGATCCAAAAACTATCTTGGCGCACTTTACCGGCGAACTGCTTCCCGCAAAGGTAAGAAGCGCGCAGGAATCGTTGTAGCTCATGCAATATTACGGATCTCCTATTACCTCTTAACACGAAAAGAAATGTATGTTGATTTAGGAGAAGATTACTTTGATAAACAAAGACAACAATCCGTTGTCAGGCATTCACTACGAAGATTAGAGAGCTTAGGTTACACAGTGACAATTGCTCAACCTGAAGTGTCTTAAGTTACTCTCCAACTTCAAGATCTCAGAATTTGGCGTTCTCCTCAAAAAAACAAATGAGCTGCGTCTTCTTTAGTATTGCCATTTTTTCATATTTTAGAGCTTTATTTTCATGGTAGGAGTCTCGCACCTTCCACTCCAATCAACTAGTGTAAAAAATCAACATTGAGCTTTAACACAGCCATATTCTTAAACTTGGCCGCTGAGCCGAAACGCTTCCTTGCTGCCAATTGATACTTAATTATACAGCGAGTAAAGCATAATACCCTCCAGAGCCTGGACCGGACAAAAAGAAAAAAGCCTCTAAACTAGAGGCTTTGGAGTTACTTATCAAATTACTTGTTCACTTCATTGTTAATTGCGAAAATAGTCGATTCAACATCACCATATGTTTCTTCTTTCCGGCTGTCTGTATATGTTATAAGAAATAATCTTCGTTCATAACTTACATTCATAACGTGAACGTTGTTGGAGTCGGAAAACTTAAGTGAAATGCTGCTCTTCGGATATTGGCTCATGGTCCTTAACATCAATGTTGTGTGACTGTTTGGCATCATGCCGCCTCCTTCCCGGGGAAGGTGATAGGACCCCTGATCGTTAAACAGAGTATAACATACATAACCTTTTATTGAAAACGAACCCAGGATTACAAAAAGATGTCAACCATGTTACTTATAAAACAATTTTTTCACTTTTGCGGATCAATCCTTCCACCTGCTTCACCAGCGGAATCACTTCTGACCAGCTCGTCCCGTTCGTGATATCCCGGGCATGGGCAAGATTATTCCGCAGCTTCTCAATCTGTTTGAACAATTTTTCCCCTTGCGTTTTCGATTGCAGCTGCAGCTGCTCGATTATCTCCTGTGTATCGAGCAGGATTTCCCGTTTATCGCTCAATTGCAGGTTATCCAGGAGGTCCATCTCCTCATTCCGTTCTTTTTGCTGCGCATATAGTTTTTCTGCATCCCGGAGGCGTTTTTCTGTAATAAGCCCCTTCCAGCCGCCATTCGGATGAAATTTCCGGATCAGTTCAAGCATGTGCATTTCAAGGAGAGAGATGATGCCGAAAAGCAGCATCCGGATCGGCGGCTTTTGCAAATCGGCGAATGTCACGATGCCGGATACTTCATTTTTCGTTAACACAAACAGCCGCCGCTTTTCCTGCAGGAGCTCAAAAATCTCAATAAGCGGTGTGCTGTTCGTAATGAGCTCTGTCGAATGGAAGCTTTTCATAAAATGGCGGCATGCGCCTTCTGCAAGTTCCTCCACTTCCACATATCCAATCAGCCGGCTTCCCTGTCTAATGCCGATTGAGTCAAATCCGCGCGTTTCCAGAAGCTCCTTCACCTTCACAGCATCTTCCTCGATGTCACGGACATCGAGGTCTTCCGCGATGTGCCGGACCGTTAGATTGTTTTCGTAAATGGTTTTCAAGCTTTGATAATCGACGATCATATGCATCACCCCGCTGGCTTTAAGCTTTTTATAAGTATATAACGTGTTACCCTTCATTTAAAGTTTCAATGGGCGCTGCTCAGTTCAGTGTTTCCCGCAGTATAGTTCCCGCTCAGTTGCCGCAAGCTAAAACCAGGAAATCATACGAAGCGAGGCATACATATGGACTGGTACCCGATCATACCATTTGCGGCTGTCGTGCTTGCAGCCATCTGGACAAAACAAGTGATCCCGAGCCTGCTTTTTTCGGTCATTGTCGCAGGTTATCTCGCCGAACCGGAATGGCTCGGCGGTCTGACTACGGCCCTTGGGTTCATTATCGAAGGCCTGCAGGACGAAAACAATTTAAAAATCATCATCTTCCTCTATGCTTTTTCAGCCTTGATCGGCCTCATCAAAACAGCCGGCGGCATCAAAGGGTTCGTCGAAGCGGCGACGAAAAAAATCAGCGGCAAGCGCGGTGCTTTCCTGCTTACCTGGCTGTCGGCTCTCGGCACGTTTGCCGCTCCGAGCTTCCGGATCGTCACAATCGCGCCGGTCATGAAAGCGATGCGCAGAAAACTTCCGATGACAAAACAGGAGCTCGGTTTCGTCATTGAAACGACCGCGTCACCGCTTGTCGTGCTGATTCCGATAGCAACAGCGTTTGTCGGCTATATGACATCGGTCATTGAGCTTTCCCTGCATCAGGCGGGTGTGGAAGGCGACCCTTACATGCTTTTCCTCAGCAGCATCCCATTCAATTTTTTTGCTATTGCCATGCTGCTGCTCGGTTTTTATTTAAGCTTTTTCCACCACAGCAAAAAACCAGCTGTTGATGCAGAAAATGAAACCGGGCTGCCCAAAAACGGAAATGACGAATGGGAGGGCTGTCATCCGGCGGTCGCAAAAGACCTCCCTTCAAAACCGTGGACGCTCATCATCCCGCTTTTCAGTGTCATTTTTCTGACTTTCCTTTTAATGTACGTGCTTGGCCGTAAGGAAAACGCTGAAGGATTCCAGGCGCTAATTGATGCCAATGTTCTTGATGCGATGGTTCTTGCTGTTGCCGCCACTCTCATAGGGCTTGCTGTCTGGCTTAAAACGGTTGGGCAGCCGATAAGCAGGATAATGAACAGCTTGATTTACGGCGGCAATGAAATCATGGGCATCATCCTGCTGCTGGCAATGGTCTGGGGGCTGAGCAAAGGGTCGGATGCACTCGGTTTTGCCGATACCGTTTCGGGCTCGTTTGAATGGATTCCGCCGAGCTTTGTGGCTGCCGCCATCTTCCTCGCCGGCTGTGCACTTTCCTACTTCATCGGCTCGGCCTGGGGAACGTGGGGAATCTTAATGCCGGTCGGCGTCTCCATTGCCGCTGCAACCGGAGGTTCATTGCCGATCGTCATCGGTGCAGTCTTTGCAAGCGGAACATTCGGCGCCTTTGCCTCACCGTTGAGTGATGACACCAACACAACCGCCGGCATCCTGGACTTGAACGCTGTAAAATATGCACGCTTCAAGCTGAAACCGGCATTGATGGCAGCGGGGGCTGCGGCCGCATTGTATTTTGGATTTGCTTTCTTGACGTGAAGAAAATCGGCTGGCCTCCGGCACGTTTTGCGCGCAGGGGGCCAGCCATCTATCAGCACTTTCAGCCTTTGCTGAAATGCGCACTTTCATCCATATGCACAAACGGCATATCCGTATCAACTTCGCCTTTCACGTGCTGCCTCTCAATTTCATTCCCTTTGAGCCATTCCCTGAAATCAAACACAGCCGGTTCCTGGTCACCGCCAAGCGCAAACCAGGTTTTCATCTCACCCGGCAGATATGCGGATGTATGGATCGTTCCGGACCAGCTTTTGTATTTCTTCGAAAAGACGCCTTTATCCGTGTCGTTCAGCACCCGGAACGCATCATAAGCTTTATCCGTATTCCCCTCTTCAATAGCCTGAATGCGTTCATGTGAATCGGTAAGATGATGGCGGTTTTCATGTGTCATGATTTCGAAATGGTTCGTGCACATCCGTGATTCCCTTACCTCAACGCCGCGCGGCGAAGCTTCAACGACAAACGTCTTCCCGCTTTTATCATGAACAATATAACTGAATGAATGGCGATGTGGAATCTCTTTCAGCATCCCGGCTGCTTCTTCCACATTTGCGCAGCTTTCAAGCACAAGCCGGCCGATCATGCAGCAAATGAACCCGTCTCCGGGACTTTTCCGGTGCATGAAATTGTAACCGAGCACCAATCCCTTCTCATTCATCCCATCCATCCTGCCGGTGATCCGCTGCGTAGGTCCTGCAATCGCATAGCCCTGACCCTCAGGCTGGAAGAAGACGTACCGGCCTTCATATGTTTTCGGCTGGTAATCATAATTGCGGACCAGGAAGTTGTCACCGGTCACAATTGAACAACCTGACCGCACATAATCAGTCCGGTAGCCTCCAAACTCCATCATCACCCGATCCATCGGCCAATCGAGCGCATCGCGAAGGCCCAGCATCTCCTCCCACACTCCTGGTGCAAAGCGGGTAATGGCCTCCTTCACTTCTTTTTCTGCAACCGTGAAACGCGGCTTTCTCACCTTCCATTGCTTCGCCCGATTCTTGACCGTAAGGGAATCCCGCAGCAGCTCCCCCTGCCAGACTCCGAAATCGTAATGCGTCCCCCTGAATTGCAGAATATCGCTATGTATTTGTTTCATGGAACATCCCTCTCTCAACGGTTGTCACTTTAATTTACCAGATGCCGGAAAAGCGGGCAAAAAAGGTGCCTGACCCCCGGTG
>NZ_LWBL02000054.1 GCF_001644195.2 Bacillus marinisedimentorum
TTAATAAAACAATTACAGAAATTAAGTCAGATATGAGTGAAATGAAAACATCATTAACTGAAGTCCAGAAAGGTATTGACCAATTATTAGAATCTAATCAGCGAGTGTATGACATGCTGGAATTAAATAAACAATTCCTAAAAAAGGAGCGTGAAGAAATTGAACATTTACGAAGCGTTAAGTAACGTTCCTAAACTCAAAAAGGAATATTTCTTATGGAAACATGATATTCGATATGATCAACGACTGCCAAAGAAAACAGAAAAAGAGTTTTTGCGGTATGTCGGTAAGAAAACATTGAATGGATTTATTGCATGGGAGCGTACTGCGGATTATAAACAGTTGCTTGCTATATATCTGAATGGGCTTATTGCAAATGATTTAGATGATATTTATAAGAAAGTGTCCGAACAAGCCAAATCAGGAGATCCGCAATCAGTTAAATTGTTCTTGCAGTTGCAGAAAGATATATCCAGTCATGCAAAACTTGCTGAAAAGGCGTTCAGTAAGCCGGAAGAAGATGAAATAGAAGAAGATGATGATTTAGAGATTTAATGTTACAAATTATAATGTTACATGATATAATGTTACTGTATATAAAATTAAATCTAGGAGGTAATCAATGAATACAGACCAAGCATTTAAAAAGTTAAAATCAGCGGGTGTTACGGATAGCATTCAAACAGTTAGACGGTGGTTAAGAGAAGGTAAGATAAAAGCAAAAAGAACAGAAAACAGAAAAGCAGGATACATAATTGAGAATGATGATTTACAAAGATTTATCAATGAACGTACTGGAAGAGATAAGGATAAACGGATTAAGGAATTGGAGTATAAAATAAAACAAAAGGAAAGAGGTGTTCTTGCTAAGGAAAATCATAAACTACAACTTGAAGTTGATAGGCTTAGACAAGAAAATTTGAATTTGAAAATGAAATCAATGAAACAAACCATTGATGAAAATAGAAATACCAGTAATTCTCATAGTTTTTTTAGTGATATGTCCGATGAAGATTTAAGACAGTACCGACAAAAGTTATTTGGACAGGATTTAATTTTACCATCTAAAAATTATCGAGAAGAATTAGGGTTGTCTTCTGGTGTTACAAATCAGGAAGTAGTAAAGGAGTTTAAAAAGTTATTGCGTATTCTCCATCCTGATACGGGAGGTAATGCAAAACTCTTTCAAAGAGTCAAAGAGGATTACGATGATTTTATAAAAACAACCAAATCTTAATATTACATAGTATAACATTAGAGATTTAGGGGTGCTTATAGCACTCCTTTTTCTTTTGTTCTGGGAGGTGGGATGATGGCTGCGAAAAAGAAAATGACTAAAACAGAAAAGTTAAAGTTGATAATGGATGATTTTGAATTGTTCTCTAAGAATTTTATTTACATTATTGATAACAACAATGAGAAAGTGAAACTAGAGCTTAATTCGGCACAGGTTGAGTTAAATAATCTAATGAATAAGAATAGGTTTGTTATAGTTTCAAAAGCCAGACAGGGCGGAATTTCTACTTTTACACTGGCTAAAGCGTTATGGAGAGCAATCAAGAATGAAAATGAAAATATCCTTATTGTCAGTTACAAATTGGATTCTTCAAAGGCGTTATTTGAAAAGTTAAAACAGATGAATGAATGGTTACCGAGAGATAAGTATAGTGAATTATTTCCGGCTGTCAGGCGAGCAAATAGGGATGAATTATGGTTTGAAAATGGTTCACGGATTACATGTATGGTTGCTGGCAATAAATCAATCGGGCGAGGTAGTACATATTCTTATATTCATTTGTCAGAGTATGCCTTTTACACTAGACAAGAAATGCAATTGTTGTCGGCTGAACAGTCACTCATGAAAGGTGAAGCAAGCCAATTAACAATTGAAACAACTTCTAACGGTACTGGCAACAACTATTACAAATTGTTTATGTCGGCGTGGAAAGGAAACAGTAAGTATAAAGCAATGTTCATTCCTTTCTTTCATGAGTTATATAAGAAACAATTCAAACATGACCATGATGAAGCGGAAAAATGGTTTAAGGAAGATAACAAAGGCGTTCGATTATCCGTGAAGGAATTAGAGCCAACAGAAAAGGTATTACATGATGCAGGTGCAAACCTGCGTTTTTTAATGTGGAGAAGATACAAGTTGCTTGATATGGAATTACAGGAGTTTCAACAAGAATATCCTTCAAACCCACTTGAATCATTCGTTACAAGTGGTAATGCGGTATTTGATCAATCGAAAGTGTTAGAGCGGATTAATCATGTACTTACTCCATTGGATAGGAAACAGTTAATTGATGAAGTGCCGGAAGTATTACATAGGTACATAAATAAAGGATTTTACATATATTACCTGCCTAAACGTGGCATGAAATATTATGGTGGAGTGGATACGGCTTCAGGTAGTGGGGCTGACTATTCAACAGTTAGTATATTTGATTCTGACGGCCAGCAAGTGGCAAGTTTCTATCATAATAAAGTACCAGTATATAAGTTTGCTGAAATTGTTGATGCTATTGGAAGGTATTTTAACTATGCTTTCCTTACAGTAGAAAGGAACAGTTACGGATTACCTTTACTGGAACGGCTGCGGAATGATTACGGTTATTTGAATCTATATAAGCAAAAGATGTTTGATCAACGTGGAAAAAAGAAAATGCAATTGGGTTTTATGACAACCAATGCCAGTAAATCAGTATTAATTAGTGACTATAAGGAACAGTTTGAAACTGGCTTATACAATATCGAGTGTAAAGAAACACTTCAGCAAATGCAGATATTCCAAGAAAATGAAGGCAAAATGGGAAATAAGAAAGGCGAAAAGAATCATGATGACCTTGTGATTAGTTGTGCGTTGGCAGTCCAGGGCATGAAAGTTGGAAAGTGGTATGTGTAGACATTCTCATTATATGGGAGTGTCTTTTTATTTTATTTGAGGGGGCGACAAAGTGAAATTAGAACAATACATAAAAGAGTATCATGAGGGGCGTTCTGATTGGTTTTTGGAAGAGATTAATACCGTTGCCAGTCAACAGAAGGTGAATAAGATAAGTGACCTGAAGGACTATTTGAATGGTTCTCATGCGATTACTCAACGACCAAATGAAATGTATAACGGTAAAGAGTTTGTACCTAGAAAGATTGTATTGCAGTATGCTAAGACACTATTGAATTATCAAACCGCTTATTTGCTTCAAAACCCTTTAACAATGACAGGTAATGAGGGAGTTGTAAAGGAGTATCAAAAGGTAAATAAGAAGGGTAAGTATGACCGGATTAACTTTAATATCCTTGACAAAGTTGTTAAATATGGAGAAGTGGCAGAGTATGTTTATCTGGATAAAGGCATGATTAAAAGTAAATTAATTGATCCGGCTGATAGTTATCCAATATATGACCATGAAAACAATCTAATTGCCTTTATCGAAGCGTATATGCTTGATGGAGTGGATTATTATACTGTGTTCACTGATGATACAGTAGAGAAATACGACAATCTAGGTGGAGAATTACGACTTACTGGTAGGTATCATAACCTTGCTGGCTTGCCTATTGTATATAACAATCAAAATGAGTTGAGTGAAGTACAAGGCAGAAGTGAATTAGAAGATTGGATTAGTATTCTTGATTCAATGGAGGACTTGATCAGTAAGTACACTGATGGGTTCTATAAGTTTATGAATCCGATTCCGGTTGCTATCGGTCAACAGTTGAAAGGTGATGGACTACCTTCTCATGTTGTTGGCGGTGGAGTTAATCTTGATGATGGTTCTGATTTTAAAATGGTTAGTAACCAGTTGGATTATAAGAGCTTTGAAAGTATCTATAAAACATTGCTGCAAGCGTTACTTGATGTATCACAAACGCCTGCTGTATCAATGAATAAGACGGATATTAGTAACTTGTCAGAGGTTAGTATTAAGTTATTGTTCTCATTGGCTAATATCAAAGCCGGTTTCAATGAACAATTCATGAGAGAAGGACTAGAACAGCGTTTTGACAAGGTTAGGCGGTTACTTGAATACAAAGGGATCAAGTTTGAAGCCGATGAGTATGAAACGCTGGATATGGTATTTCATTATGCTATGCCTTCTAATGACAAGGAAATCATAGAGAATCTGAAGCAACTGGATGAAATGAAGGCGATTAGTTTGGAGAGTGTGCTTAATCATAGTCCATATACAAATGATGTCCAGATGGAGTTGGAACGGTTAAAGGATGAAGGTAATAGAGATGAGGGAAATAATCAGGGAAATAATTTAAGCGGGGAAGAGGTAGATTGATACTGTATGTTGTGGCTGATTAGGGGTGTGTGATGCTAGAGGTGGATTTAGTCAAAACGGCTTAATGATGGGAAGTGGAGATAATAGGAGTAATATTGAAAAAAATCCGCATGTTATTATATATAGGGCTTGCATTTTCCTAATATGATGATAAACTGATGTTGACTAAAAGGTTTTGATATTGATATTATATAAGGTTAAAACTACTTCCGATAACATGCATTATGTCTACTAGAGTGCAATTGCCTATATATCGTAAATTATATAGGCAATTCATTCTGTATATCGTGGCTATTGATACCCCTAATTGGCTAGATTTCGGCATAGCATACTCAATTTTTCACGCCCAAAAAAACTACAATTCCACCTGATCACTCACATGCACTCTACCCAGGGTGCTTTTTCTATTGAAACTTTCAATATTTACTATTATTTTCCGACAATTTGATCAATCCCTCCTATAATCATGGTAGAATTTAACTATACAATGAGAAGGAGGGAATAGCGGTGTGGAAAGATAAAAGAATTATTATCAGTTTACTTATTGTCTTGTCAATGATTGGTAGCGTAGTAATTTACTTAAATTTTTTCTCATTAGATGAAAGTAGCGTTGAGAATCTAAATGAACAATTGGTTAATAATGAAGAGATTGCAAAGTATGTTTTGTTTATTAATGTTAGTAGAGATAATATTGAAGAACCTGTAAAATATAACGGTAAAACATCTTATACATATAACGTAATTGGTAATGCAACAGAAAAATTTTTAGAGTTAGGGGATACAGAAAAACTCAACGTTTTGTACAGTATAGCGGAAGTAGTAGATGAAAATATTGAAAATGTGCTTTTGGATTGTGGTAGGAATAAATATTGTTCAATTGATTCTATCTCTGTAATAGATATGAAAGAAAAATCGAGCATATTTTCCATAGATTATGATACTTCAAATCCCCTTGAAGATACCGTAATGACTCATACATATTATGATGAAAACGATGATTTTCAATCAAGAACTGTTAGTAACACGAATACCAATGGAAATAATGGATCGGGCAATTCAACGAATGGTGTAGTGGCAGGTGAATCAACGGAAACTTTAAAGTTAGAGGAAACAAGTTGTAAGGTTGATGGAGATTACGTTTATGTCGAAGGATATGTAAAAAATCCGACAGGAATAAAGTATTCATATATTAAAGTGCAAGCGACTTATACCGATGCTTCAGGGAATATTATCGACACTGATTGGACATACGCTGTAGGAAGTGAAGGTTTGTCTCCAAACAGTAGAAAATCTTTTGATATTATGACACCTTACAATGAATCAATAAGCAATTGCAGTTATAAGATAATCGACTTTAAGTAATTTATGAATTGAGGAAGTGATTAGATGAATACTCTTAAATCACATTCTGGAAAAAGTGGCATTGTGGGTGTTTGTGATTGTGGTTATAAACAGGAATTTCAGCCGATAAAGGATTATAAGATACCTCTAAATGAACAATTACGAAGTTTTGAATTAAAAGATACCTTTATTTGTCCAATGTGTCATGAGAAATTTGATTATCTAGGTGAAATTAAAGAATCAACTAAGTCAAAACTTATTCCTTATTTGTTTTTTGTTTCTATTGCTGCGGTATTTTTGTTTGTCGGTACAATATTCATTTCTGATGTATTGAACGAGCAACAAGACAAAAATGAATTTTATAAAACGGGTAATCCTGATGATATGACTAATAAAGAGTTAGAAGAGTTTCTTGATTGGAAAGATAAGAAAGATAAAGAGGAATGGGAAAACAAAAAAGCATTTGAGTGAATAAGTCCTTTTGGGCTTATTTTTTTATTTATAAAGGAGAGTGATTTATTTTGACTAACTTACAACGCCTTCAACTGGAAGTGCAATCAATTAACTTATCGCAAGAGGAATTATCCATCTACCTGCAAGAGAACAACCTACAACCGCATGAAGAATATAATCCGCAATCAGCAACCAGCAAAAGGAACATATATAAAACGGCTTTATCTATCCTTGAATCAATTGCCAACAATCCATCCAACATGAAGAATTACAAACAAGATGATGTATCCATTTCCGACTTTTCGGAGAATATCCAATCAAGAATTGATCAATTGGATAGGAAAATACGAAACATGAAAACGGATGATCAATCAGATAGTAATTTCTTTATGTTGTTCAATTCATAATGGAAGGAGGGCGAACATGTTTAACCTTTTTAATACAACAAATGATGTGAAATATCTAATTGAACAAGCAGGACAGGAAGTATTGATTAATGGAACAAAACAAAAAGCATTAATCACTACTCCTGCAATTGGTGAACATGAAGATAGATACATACATACGCTTCAGGCGGTTTATATGGGTGATTTAGTTGACTACAAGGGATTCAACTATTTAACTATTACCGAAACACAAACCCTTAATATAGGAAAATATAAAGCCCTCATGCGGTACTGTAATCATGAAATTGTTGTACCAGGCGAAGTTGAACAAGTACAAACAGGTACTGATCCTTATGGTAAGCCGATTTATGAAACCATAGAAGGTGAGCCGATACATATAAGTGTAGTAGTTGATAATAAATCATTTGCGGTGGATACTGACAATGCGATTAATGTAGCGGAGAATGAAATAGTGGCTGTATTGCAGGATAATGAAGTAAATAGGGGAAAGTTGGCGGTTAATAACGAGTTTGATTTACTTAATGGGACATGGAAAGTCCAACATCATGATTTAACCAAAAGAGGGTTATTAATACTTACTTGTGCGAAAGTTGTATAAGAAAGGCAGGGAAATTAGCCCCTGCCTTTTGGTAATTAATCTTCAAATGTGTTTTCTATATCAATTTCATGGTTATGGATTTCTGGCAAGATGACTTTTCCATGATTAGTGATAAGGGTTAGTAATGCTTGTTGTATGGTTAAATCATTCAATTGATATTGTGCAATTGCTTGTGCTGCGTTTTCATTAACTGCTTCAATTTCAACGGAAAAAGGCAGAGTAACTGTTCCATGTACGTGATATTTCTTTTTAATAGCTTTCATATTATCCCATCCCTTAATTTTATTTGATAACGCCTTTTAGTGGTGAAAAGTAATTATGTTGTGCCTTCACATCTGTATTAGTCATTTGTATATATTTCCGTACCATTGACATATCAGTGTGACCAAGTATTTTCTGTAAACTAAATGGATCACCGCCGTTTTTGATATAGAGTAAAGCACCGCTATGTCTCCATACATGAGGAGAGACACGTTTACTAATTCCTGCATTTTTGGCATAATCCATTAAACGTTTTCTGACAGTATTTGAATCAATGCTATCTCCATTGTAGGTTAAGAATAAAACGTCAGAGCCGAAAACTTCTGTTTCACTCATATAGTAACGAAGGACTTTAATTGTCTTTAGAGAAATCGGAACAATCCTTTTTCTCTTCATTTTGGTTTCATGTGCTTCAAGTTGAATAATTCCATTTTTTAAGTCAACATTTTCACGCCTGATTTTTAGTAGTTCAGAAATTCTAACCATTGTATCAAGCAAGGTGTATAGCATTGCCTTATCTCTCATACCTGCATATGTTGTTTCATCAATTTGAGCAAAGATTAGTTTAATTTCAGCAGGTGTAAGGGATTCAATGGTATCTTCAGGCGTTTTTAATGGTTTAAACTTTTCAAACACTGGTTCTTCTATCCAACCTTCATTGTAAGCAAAGCGAAGTAATGTTCTTAAAGGTCTGATTCTAGCGTTTACGGTAACAGGAGAAACTTGTCTTTCTTCAAGCATATAAGAAATATACTTCCTGAAAATATCAGCGTTAATTTCTTGATTTTGTAAATCTTGTCCGATAAACTCACAGAAATATAAGAAATGTGTGTAGTGATCATTAATTGTCACCTTTGATAATCCTTCTGTTTTCTTTACTTCCATGAATCGCTCAAACATTTCTGTGAGGGTTAAATCATACTTTTTCATTCTTGTGTTGAATCCTGTTGGCTTACCTCTTGACCGTCTTTTTGCAAAATAGTCCATAAAAAAACCTCCCCAAAAGTTAATTTTGTGAGAGGTAGACTATAATTTATGTGCTTGTTTAGATCACTAGGTCTTTGATGTATGTAAGCACAAGTACATGATGAAAAATCATGTTTTAACCTAGTGGTACTTTTAAGTTGAAAACCGCTTAAAACCTTGATATAAAGGCGTTTTAAGGGATAAATGGTAATGTCCTGTTTTGAAGACCTCGGGGGACACCAGTACCCCAGCCGGCCCCATCATTTTAGCGAACAATAACAATTATAGCTGATACGCTGCTGCACAGCAAGGATAAAATTATAGCATAATTGTGAACGTTAAGCGTTGTACGGTATTTAAGGTTGATGAAGGAACCGTTTATGATTAAAGTTAAAGGAGACTATAACATACAGCAGGTGATAATTTGGATACATTGCATTTTACGGTCGGAATGGCCGGACATATTGATCACGGGAAAACGTCTTTGACAAAGGCGCTTACAAACATTGAAACTGACAGGCTGAAGGAAGAAAAAGAACGGAACATTTCAATAGAACTTGGCTACGCGCCCTTGAATCTCGGCGAAGGCATGGAAGTGTCCATCATCGACGTACCCGGGCATGAGCGGTTCATCAGGCAAATGATCGCAGGCGTGGCCGGAATCGATATGGTCATTCTTGTTGTTGCTGCAGATGAAGGGGTAATGCCGCAAACACGGGAACATGTTGAAATCCTGAACTTTCTCGGCATCGAACATGCCCTTGTCGCACTTACAAAAATAAGCCGTGTGGAAGAAGAGATGCTTGAACTGGTAGAGGAAGATGTCAAGGAACAGCTCGAAGGAACCATTTTCGCTGAAGCACCAATGGTGTCGGTGGATAGCCTGGATGGGGCCGGAATAGAGGAGCTGCGGGCGAAAATTAAGGAAGAGCTCGAGAAGACGGAAATCAGGGATGTAAGGGGAGCGTTCCGTCTGCCGATTGATCAGGTATTTACTGTGCAGGGACAGGGAACGGTCGTGCGCGGCACCGTTTATGAAGGTTATGTCGAGAAAAACAGTTCGCTTGTTGTGCTTCCGGCCGGCCTTGAAGTAAAAGCACGTCAGATTCAGGTCCATCATCATGATAAAGAACGGGCGGTTGCCGGCCAGCGGGCCGCGATCAACCTCGGCGGCATTTCGCGGCATGATTTGAAAAGAGGCGATGTGCTCGTATCCTCCCGGAATTTTGTCGTGACTGATACAATTGATGTGACGATGACGACGGTGAAAAGCCTGCGGATGCCTCTGAAGCAGCGGAGCCCCATCAAGCTTCACATAGGTACGACAGAAGTGATGGGGAAAATCATCTTTTTTGACCGGAATGAACTTGAAGATGGAAGGGAGGAAGTGCTGTGCCAGTTCCGCCTCGATCATAAAATCGTGACAAAACGCGGGGACCGGTTCATTGTCAGGCGCCCGACTCCGGCCGAAACAGTCGGAGGCGGCTGGGTGATCGATCCGAAAGGCGAAAAGTACAGGTTTGGCAATGACACAATGGCGATGCTCGGCCGAAAAAAGGAGAGCACGCCGATTGAACGGATCATCTTCATTTTGACAGAGGAAAAACTGCTCTCTAAAAAAGATATCCTTAAATTCACCTCATTAGATGAGACGGCTTTTGATGAAGCGATTGCCGGTGAAGACGCCGGGACTAAAATCGATGTGATGCCGGGAGGTTTTTATGCGCTTATCCGCGATCGGGATGAAATCATCAATACGATCACGGCAAATCTTGCCGGCTTTCATGAAAAATATCCGCTCAGGGCCGGAATCAATAAAGCGGAGATTATTCAGTCGCTGACGGGGCTTTATCCGAAACGGATGCTCGATTATGTCATCGAGAAAGCGGCAGAAGAAGGGAAATTTGATCGGCGCGGCCAATTCATTGCCCTTGCCGATTTTACGCCGCATTATCCGAAAGCATGGAAGACAAGGATGGTAAATGCTGGCGAGTCACTTGAAAAAGATGGGCTTGAGGTAAAACCATTCATGGAATATGCCGAAAAAGAAGGCATACCTGCAGAAGAAGCGGAAGAATTCAAACAGCATCTCATCCAGACTGAAAAGGGCTATCCGCTTGATGATCAACTGCTCATTTCAAAGAAGGCATTGCTCGATGCGGTCAGAAGGGTGCATAAAGCGACAGACGGCACATTCACCCTTCAGGAAGCAAAAGCGGTGCTCGGTCTGTCGCGCAAATATCTTGTTCCTTTGCTTGAATTATGGGATGGTATCGGGATTACTGTCAGGGGCGGTCAGGAAAGGAAATGGGTTGCAACGAAGCTCGGAGAACTCATCAAAGAGGAAACAGCAAAATAGATGGACATAACAAAACGGGAGCCTATGCTCCCGTTTTGTTATGTCTTCCGCCTGTATACTTCAATCGGAAAGTCTTTCTGTTCTGTCACCTCGCCGACTATACGGGCTTCTGAAAGGCCGTGTCGGTGAAGTTGCTCGATATAATCCACGGCCTCATCTTTCGGCATGCTGATTAAAAGCCCTCCTGACGTGACAGCGTCGCAAAGGAGCAGCTGGTCATTGACAGAAAGCCCTTCTTCATACCTGACAGTCTCCTTTAACCAGCGGTGATTGGATTTTGACCCGCCAGGTATGATGTTCTGTTTGAGCAGTTCAACCGCTCCATCCAGAACTGGAACATCATCCAGATAGAAAACAAGGCTCGCTTCACTGCCCTCCGCCATCTCACTGCCGTGCCCGAGCAGTCCAAAGCCGGTCACATCGGTGACGGCATGCGGGTGGTAACGATGCAGCAGTTCACTTGCTGTTTTATTGAGCATTGCCATTGTATCGGTAACGGTTTTTTTCTGTTCTTCTGTAACAGCATCCTTTTTGATTCCGGTAGTCATAATGCCGACGCCGATCGGTTTTGTCAGTACAAGGGCATCTCCCGGCAGGGCGCCGATGTTTTTGTAAAACTTCTCAGGGTGGACAAACCCCGTGACAGACAGGCCGAATTTAGGCTCCTGGTCATCAATGGAATGACCGCCTAACGTAATGGCACCCGCCTCTTCGACTTTTTCAGCAGCACCTTTCAAGATCTCAGCGAGCATTTCGCTTCCGAGTTTGGCGATCGGAAAGCCCACAATATTCAAGACCGTCTTCGGTTCTCCGCCCATCGCATATACATCACTAAGCGAATTGGCGGCAGCAATGGCGCCGAACATATATGGGTCATCGACAATTGGCGTGAAAAAGTCGACGGTCTGAATCAGGGCAAGGTCATCACTGACTTTATAAACGCCGGCATCATCCGCCGTATCAAGACCTACAAGCAGGTTCGGATCTGGTTTGCGTTCAGGTAAATGGCGCAAAACTTGCGCCAGGTCTTCAGGACCCAGTTTGCATCCTCAACCGGATTTGGCGGTCATTTGCGTCAGTTTTATTTTTTCTCCATTGTTGTCATTTCCAGATGTTAAATGTGACATGGTCCTGCACCTCCTTTTATGTAACAATATCTATTATAGTATAGCCAATTTCAAAAAACTATGGGATAGCCCGTATATATTGCCTGTTTGAAAAATGTGAAAACCAGTGTACCGGGATACACTGGTCATTCAATATCGATATAGGGCTTTCCGTCGGCAGCGGAAACCGGTTTTTGGATCGTGACCAATAACAGTCCGTTCTTGTAGCTTGCCTTGAGGGAGTCTGGGTATACAGGGAAGTTAACAGGAATGGTGCGTGAAACGCTTCGGCGCGACCTTTCCCGCCGTGTGTAATGTTTAGCGTCATCTTTGATTTCAGAACTTTCACTGCGGAGGGCTGTGATCTTGATGCCGTAATGGATGATTTCGATATTGATATCTTTTTTCGAGAAACCGGGAAGTTCAGCTTCAATCACCACTTTATCATCAGAATCATATACATCGGCGCGGAAACCTTGCTGGCCAAAAAATTCCGTGAACGGATCATCGAAAAACCGGTCCATGATATTCGCAAGGCGCCGAAGTTCAGGGAACTTTTCTTCTTTACCGTCCATATTGCCGCCTCCTTTCTTACCGGTATATATTATTCGCCCGTTATTAAATGTGAGCAGGTCTATCGCCCGGCAGCAAAAAATGGGCGGTTTTCCCGTGCTGGGAAATGGAGAGTGCAACATGATATAATGAATGAATGATGATATGAGACGGAGGACTTTTATGATGAAACAGCATTTACGCCATATCCCGCCGGTCCATAAGCTCCAGCAAGATGAACGGTTCACGGAGCTGCTGCAGGGGAACGGGCTATCAACCGATAAACTTACCGGGGCAGTTCAATTTGGAATCGAACAATTGAGAAGGCGCCTTTTGGATGGTTCATGGGAGGGCGCTTTGACCGAAGCAGCGTTTACAGCATACATTTTTGCGCAAACAGCGAAAAAAACGACAGAGATGACTGAGTATAAGTTGAAAAAAGTGATAAATGCCGCAGGCACCATCATACATACAAACCTGGGACGTTCCAGGCTCAGCAATGAAGCGATCAGGAAAGTGACAGAAGCGGCCGAAAACTATTCCAACCTTGAGTACCGGCTTGAAGAAGGGAAAAGAGGCTCGCGCCATACATTGATTGAGGAGTGGCTGGTGGAAGCAACGGGGGCGGAGGCTGCCATGGTTGTCAATAACAATGCGGCGGCGGTTTATTTGGTTTTGAGGGCCATGGCCGAAAACAGGGAAGTCATCGTTTCAAGAGGGCAGCTCGTTGAAATCGGCGGTTCGTTCCGGGTTTCTTCTATAATGGAAGAAAGCGGGGCGAAGCTGGTGGAAGTCGGCACGACAAACAAAACACACCTTCATGATTATGAACATGCAGTAACAGAAGAGACGGCAATGATCATGAAGGTGCATACGAGCAATTTCAAAACGATCGGTTTCACTAAAACGGTTTCAACCAGTGAAATGGCTTCAATAAAAAAGGAGAATGAAGGCCTCATTTTCTATGAAGATCTTGGAAGCGGGGCTTTGTATGATTACCGCAAATACGGCATCGGGAATGAACCGACAGTCCGGGAAGTGCTCGATGCAGGTGCGGACATCGTTTCGTTCAGCGGAGACAAACTTTTGGGCGGTCCGCAGGCTGGCATTATCGCCGGGAAAAAGGAACTGATTGATCAACTGAAAAGGCACCAGCTGGCAAGGGTGCTCAGAGTCGATAAAATGACACTTGCCGCACTTGAGGCAACATTGAAGGCTTACGTGCTCGGAAGTAAAGAAATTCTAGAAATTCCGACTGTCCGCGACATCTTAAAACCGATTGAGGATATCCGGCAAACCGCCGAGGCTTTCAAACGAGCAATTGAAACGGGCGGTTCGGCGTATAATGTCCGTTTGATCAGTGATATATCACAGGTCGGCGGCGGCACCATGCCGGATGTCGAACTGCCGACTGCGGCCGCCGCCGTCACACATCCAAAAATGAATGCAAGCAGACTGTTGGAGTCACTGAGAAATCACAGTCCGGCCATCATTGCCCGTGCCCGTGATGAAAAAGTCATTCTCGATTTCAGGACACTTTCCCGGGAAGATACTGCAGTAGTTGTTGCTGCGCTGCAGACATTGGAACGGCACGATGCGTAAAAAGCATTTTGGGCTTTGCTGTTTACCGGACGGAATTGGAATTAATGCCCTTCGCCGTGATTCTGGCGGGTGTGATTCCGCTGTTTCACTTTTTTGGAGCCGCTCAGCGGTTCCGGCTGGGTTGGCTGATTGCCTTTAGGGGCATTTTTCCTCATGTCTTTGAACGTATTTTTTTCTGCCATCTGTGTAACCTCCTTTTGCACATAGTGTGTGCGTGAACAGCCGTTTCATGCATTTGGTGAATGAAATGCTATTCGGCGGCAACACTATTCATACAAACACGAAGGAGGTTTGCATGATGCCGTATCATAAAGATAAGCAGCAGTCATTCCAGGCGGCCCAGCAAGGCTATGAACAGGCAAAGGCCGCCCATAAAGAAATCGTGAAAGATTCAAGCGGCTATGGAAAACAGCTCAGCCATTTGGAACAGGAAATCAACGAGGCATATGAGCAGATTAATAATGCGCTTGAAACTGCGTCTGAACACCAGCAGGAGCAATTGCGCAAGTTCCAGAACGACCTGTCGTCGATTGTGAATGCAATCAGGTTTGAAGAATAGGTGAGAGGTTGGGACATAACGGAATAAGTCATGTATAGAGACGAACAATATCTATTCAACGTAATACTGTTTAGGCTCGCCATCGGCGAGTTTTCTTTAATAGGTAAGAAAGGATAAATTTCAACCAAGATCAATGTCCAGTACCAGGCGGCAGCGGCTATCGTCATAAGCGGGCGCCTTGCGCATTTCGAGTGTCCAGCTGCGAGCCAGGGTTTGTCGCCATGCATGAAAAAAGGAGCCGGTTTGGCGTGAAAGCCGGGCTGAACGGCGCGAAACAGCTGCTCCGGCGTGAAAGTTGGCCTCTACGGCATGAAATATGTGAGATTACGCGTGAAACAGTGATCGTTTGGCGTGAAAGAAACGGGATTCCGCGCGAAAGTGCAACCCCTTGATTGCGGTTGTTCGAATACGGCGTGAAAAGCCGGGGATATGGCGCGTAGGAACAGTCATCTGGCGTGAAATAGGAAGAAACAGTAATAGTCTTTTTATAAAATGAGACAAATCCGGCTGGTTACCGGGCCTAAATGGTTGGAATGATCGTGTATATGAGTAAACAGCCCGGTTTTGACCGTCAGCTTGCTTGAAAAGGTGAAAAAAAACGTGCAAATTACCATGCCCGGGGTACTCAGGGTTTGCTGGTCTGGCATCGTTTGGGATGCGGATCAGCTGCTCCCCTCCGGGAGTGAAAACAGCCCTCACTGCGGGTGCCCCCGCTTATGCGTACGCCGCTAAGCGGGGGCCTTGCGCTTTTCTTACGTGGCGTCACTGGTTCTTTTTTCGTCTTTTATTGTTTTGTTTTTGTTCTTCAGTCAAAGGCTCATTGGACAGTTCTTCATTATATCCTGTGCCCATGCCCTGGGCTGCGGCAGCGTTCATTCCCGGCCTGAGATGGTTCGCTTTTCGTTTTGCCATTTTGATGACACCTCCCTGGTTGTATCTTTTGTCAAGACCATCTCCATTATGTAACAATAGATAGTGAAGTCTCGACACGGGGTGAACAATGTGAAAGATAATCAGCAATGCAGTTCATGAGGTATTAATTCGGCACCTGAGAACGGGCGGAAAAAAACGTTTCCGCCTATATGACCGGGTATGCTGATTTGGCTCCTGGCAGGAGTCATTTTATTAATCAAGTCGTTCTTTTAAGGGGGATGGGCTTGCCCTTTCCTTCCTGAGGATTCACCATTAGGATTTCTTATGTTTTTTAATAACTAACCTGTCATTTACTTATGAAGTATGTTGCTCTATGATTGAAAAGGGGAAGGAACAAAGACGCTCCAGCTTATCTGGCAGTGGAATTTGTTTTTTTTCGACAATTAAAAAGAATTAGTATATCATTATATTCGATAAGGGGGTTATACATATGGCAAATGATGTTTTTAAAGCGCGTTCATCCTTTGAAGTAGAAGGAAAAACGTACAACTATTATCGATTGAAAGCACTGGAAGAAGCCGGAATCGGCAATGTTTCAAAGCTGCCTTATTCCATCAAGGTATTGCTCGAGGCGGTGCTCCGCCAGTATGACGGCAGGGTGATCAAAGAGGAGCATATTGAAAATTTGGCAAAATGGGGCACAAAGGAACTGAAGTCCATCGATGTTCCATTTAAGCCTTCACGTGTCATTTTGCAGGATTTCACGGGTGTGCCTGCTGTAGTTGACCTTGCGTCGCTCCGCAAAGCAATGGCTGACATGGGCGGCGACGGAAATAAGATTAATCCTGAAGTACCGGTTGATCTTGTCATTGACCATTCTGTACAGGTGGATAAGTTCGGAACGGCTGACTCGCTACAGTACAACATGCAGCTTGAATTCGAACGGAATGCAGAACGCTACAATCTCCTGAATTGGGCAGGGAAGGCGTTTGAAAATTATCGTGCTGTTCCTCCGGCGACAGGCATCGTGCACCAGGTGAACCTGGAGTATCTTGCAAATGTCGTTCATGGAGTGGAAGGTGAAAACGGTGAGCTTGAAGCCTATCCTGACACGCTCGTCGGCACAGACTCACATACTACAATGATCAACGGACTCGGCGTTCTCGGCTGGGGTGTTGGCGGAATCGAAGCTGAAGCCGGGATGCTCGGCCAGCCTTCTTATTTCCCTGTGCCTGATGTCATCGGCGTAAAGCTGACCGGATCGCTCCCGAGCGGAACGACTGCAACTGACCTTGCTTTGCGTGTCACGCAAGAATTGAGAAAACGCAATGTTGTCGGCAAATTTGTCGAGTTCTTCGGGCCTGGCCTACAGGATATGCCTCTTGCAGACAGGGCGACAATTTCCAACATGGCGCCTGAGTACGGTGCGACATGCGGATTCTTCCCTGTTGACGGCGAGTCCCTTGAGTACTTGCGCCTGACCGGCCGTTCAGAAGAACATATCAAGCTTGTAGAAGAGTATTCCAAAGCGAACGACCTTTTCTATACACCGGATAAGGAAGACCCGACATTTACTGATCTCGTTCACATTGACCTTTCAACGATTGAGCCGAATCTGTCCGGGCCGAAACGTCCGCAGGATTTGATCCCTCTCTCTGTTATGAAGGAAGAGTTCCGTAAAGCGATTGTCGCACCAGCCGGCAACCAGGGCTTTGGCCTCAAGCCTGAAGAGTTTGATAAGGAAGTTGACGTAGACCATCCGGACGGATCGAAATCGGTTATGAAAACGGGTGCTGTAGCAATTGCTGCCATCACAAGCTGTACGAATACATCCAACCCATACGTAATGCTCGGTGCCGGCCTTGTCGCCAAAAAAGCGGTTGAAAAAGGGCTGACTGTGCCTGATTATGTGAAAACATCCCTTGCACCAGGCTCGAAAGTTGTAACTGGATACCTGGAAAAAGCCGGCCTTATGCCATATTTGGATCAGCTTGGCTTCAACCTTGTCGGTTATGGCTGCACAACCTGTATCGGAAACAGCGGACCGCTTCCGGAAGAAATTGAGCAGGCGATTGCTGATAATGATATCACTGTTGCTTCCGTTCTTTCCGGAAACCGGAACTTTGAAGGACGCATCCATCCGCTCGTGAAAGCGAACTATCTTGCTTCACCGCCGCTCGTTGTCGCGTATGCACTCGCCGGGTCTGTGAACTTTGACTTGCAGAATGAATCATTCGGCAAAGACAAAGATGGCAATGATGTATACTTTGCTGATATCTGGCCTTCAATGGAAGAAATCAAAGCAGAGATCAATAATGCTGTAACACCTGAATTGTTCAAGAAAGAATATGAGCAAGTATTTGACAGCAATGAAGAGTGGAATGAAATCGAAACAACAGATGAGCCGCTTTACAAGTGGGATGAAGATTCCACATACATTCAAAATCCGCCGTTCTTCGTAGGGCTTTCCGAAGACCCGGATGAAGTGAAGCCGCTTAACAAGTTGCGCGTAGTCGGCAAATTCGGCGACTCCGTCACAACGGACCATATTTCACCGGCTGGCGCAATCGGCAAAGACAGTCCTGCCGGAAGATATTTGCAAGAAAACGGCGTATCGCCGCGGGATTTCAACTCGTACGGCTCAAGGCGCGGAAACCATGAAGTCATGATGCGCGGCACATTTGCCAATATCCGTATCCGCAACCAGATCGCACCTGGCACTGAAGGCGGATGGACAACGTACTGGCCGACACATGAAGTCATGTATATCTACGATGCATGCATGAAATACCAGGAAGACGGCACAGGCCTTGCTGTGCTTGCCGGTAAAGATTACGGCATGGGCAGTTCCCGTGACTGGGCGGCCAAAGGCACGAACCTGCTCGGCATCAAGACAGTCATTGCGGAAAGCTTCGAGCGGATTCACCGCAGCAACCTCGTTTTGATGGGCGTATTGCCGCTTCAGTTTGTAGACGGGGAAAATGCTGATAAGCTAGGCCTGACAGGTGAAGAAACAATTTCGGTTGAAATCGATGAGAACGTCAATCCGCATGATCTGGTTAATGTCCGTGCTGAATCAGTGGACGGTTCTGTAAAAGAATTCAAAGCACTGGTAAGGTTTGACAGTGAAGTGGAGATCGATTACTATCGCCATGGCGGCATCCTCCAGATGGTGCTTCGCGATAAACTGAAAGCTTAATAACCGTTATAACAAAACGAGCAGCCGAAAGGGCTGCTCGTTTTTTAGATTGTATTTTCTTACATATCAGTTCATTTGATAAATGGGAATAAATTTTAATTTCACATACCGTATTGAAAATGCACAATAACTTACTAAAACCATAAACTAAAAAAAGAATAGGAGGGTGAAAAATGAAAACAGGCAATTTCAATCAAAAGTGGGGTCAGCCTTATTGTGCTGGTATTGGTGACATCGCAACCGATTTTTCAGCAGATGCCTATTATGCAGAGTCCATCAAAAAGATAAAACTTAGCGAATTTAAGGGCAAGTGGGTCATGCTGTTTTTTTATTCCTCTGATTTTACATTTGTATGACCGACAGAACTGGCAGCGGTCGCTGCTATAAATCCGGCATTACGGGCAAGGGATACGGTTTTGATCGGGATCAGCACAGACAGCGTATATGCGCACAAAGTGTTTACAGAAGTATCCCCGTCAGCTGCAAAGATTAATTTTCCGCTTATAAGCGACAGGAACCAGAAAATCAGCAGGGCCTACAGTGTATTGAATGAAGAAACCGGGGCAGCATATCGGGCAGTAGTCATTATTGATCCAGAAGGTGTCATTGCTGCAAGGCTTTTGTATCCAATGAAAGTAGGGAGAAACAGTATTGAATTGCTCAGGCTGATAGATGCCCTCCAGTACACCACAAGAACAGGTGAAGGCACACCTGCGAATTGGATGCCCGGCCAGCCGGGGATCATGTCAGATATCAAGAAGGCAGGGATGATATAATTTCACATACCGTATTGTTTTCATACCATATAGAGTATTATTATTTAAAATGAAAATAATTTATGGTTTAATGGTAGTATTGGGAAAGAAGGGCAGGTAGTTCAGTAATGTTAATGGATGCAATAAAAGTCGGGCCATTCGTGATCAAATATTTATGGATGATCCTGGCCGCATCTTTTGCGGCCGGTTATTTTACCTTGCAGCTGACACTTCGGAAGAAAGACCGGCAGCATGCTGCTGACTGGTTGAATGAAACATTGAATGCTGCAGTTATTTGGTTTGCAATTTGGAAATTAAGTTATATCATTTTACATCCCGTTTCTGCTGTAAGCAATCCGATTTCCATTCTTTATTTTACCGGAGGCAGTATCGGAGCCTGGCTTGGCATTGCGGGCGCAGTCCTTTTTATGCGTTTTAGACTGAATAAAATGGCAGGATCCCTGCCTGGGCTTTTATATGAGTATTTACTTGCTGTTCTGGCAGGAACCGGTGTGTACCATCTCCTTGCTTTATTTTTTGAAGAAGCGATGTACCATGGTTTTCAGGCAGCACTGGCTGTTCTGCTTGCTTTATATCTTTTAAGGAAAAAAAAGGATATTGCTTGGCAAGTCCTGTTATGGTTCAGTATCGGACAGGTTGCAGCCGGCTTTTTGCATTACCGGGACATTTTTCTCTTCATGTTTTCATTGCAGCAATGGGTTTTCTTGAGCCTCAGTTTGTATTTGCTATTGAAAGACAAGGACATTAAAGAGTAAGCGAGGGAGTAACGTGAAAAAATGGATAGCGATTCTTCTTATTGCCGGGTTAATCGGTTATGGGCTTTATGATGTAATTCTAAATGATAGTGATGCCACTGACAGTTCAGAAGAAGGGACAATCGGTCTTGAAAAAGGCAATATTGCTCCTGATTTTGAACTTACAACATTGGAAGGTGAACAAGTACGCCTCTCAGATTACCGTGGCCAGAAAGTCATCATCAACTTCTGGGCAACCTGGTGTCCGCCTTGCCGGGCCGAAATGCCGGACATGCAGTCATTTTACGAAAAATCAGGCGATAAGGTCGAGATTCTTGCCGTCAATGCGACAATGTCTGAGAAAAAAGAAGAAAACGTGGCCGAATTTGTTGAAAATTTTGGTTTGACGTTTCCAATCCTAATGGATACTGAAAACAATGTGAATCGAAAGTATTCTATTGTATCCATTCCTACAAGTTATTTTGTGGATTCAAATGGTAAGGTGTTTACAAAATTCACAGGTGCCATGTCATACGATTATATGAAAACCACCATAAACAAAATGGACTAGAAGAGGGGGGATATCCCCTCTTTTTTCTTTTTTTTACAACAAAATTCCACAAAATATATATAAAAGCGATATTTTTTCGAAAATTTGTAATAATTAAACCGGTTTTGGGAAATAATATTTTGTAGAATGAAATTGAATAAAGGAAACGAGGGTGATAAAAATGCGCAAGCCAAACAAGCGTTCATTCAGGGAATTGGTTCTTGAAAATAAAAAAGAATTATTAAGCGACAAAAGGGCGTTGGATAAACTCGAAGAACGCCTCGAACGAAAAATATCAGAAAAAATGTAAAAACCGGGCTGACGCGCCCGGTTTTTTCTTTTGTTGAAGTATAATGTTAATTTCAGCCTTCTTGTGACGAGGCAGATTTGTTCAACGGGGATGTTCGTACATAAAGAGACCGATTATCCAGCATACTATCGTTAATCATATGGAAAGGAGCCACTTTTGCATGAGTAATCCAAAAAGGAACAATAAGCACTTCAACCCTAACCATGTCGGAACAAAGCAGCGTGAAGCCGGCGGCAATAAGGGCAAGAAAATGCAGGATCAATCCGGACAGCACCCGGATGTTATGCAAACAAAAGGTGAATAAGGGGAAGATCACCCGGCATAATAAAAATGGAATTCAGCATAAGGAGGCTTTATTTAATGAAACAGAATCAGCCAAAACCTGATGACCGCAGTGATAACGTTGAAAAGATCCAGGACATGGTCCAGAATACGATTGAAAACATTGAAGAAGCTGAAGAAACCCTGCAAAACGGGGAAATTTCCGGAGAAGAGCAGGAACAAATCAAAAACAAAAACGAACGGCGGGAAGAAAGCCTGGAAGCGATGCGCAGTGAAATCCAGGACGAAGCTGACGACCGTAAAAACGGATATCAACAATAAGAGGAGGCAGCCCAGTGCTGCCTCTTCTTATTTCAAGGCAGCCTAAAGAACAAATGCGAAAAGCGCCCGCTTAGCGGCGCACGCATAAGCGGGGACGCACCAGGAAGGGCGCTTTTCCCCTTCATGGGGCGGCAATGCTTATGACGATAGCCGCCAGGGCTCGCAGCTGGACATTGATCTTGCTTAATAACTTTAAAAAAATTCGCCGATTGGCGAGCCTATTAAAACGAAGTTGCAACAATCTATATCCTATAACACCCAATCCTTTGAAATACTTCTTTGCCGGCAACTTATATTCCTATACGGTAAAACGGATTCTGCCGCAAAAACACTGGGCATGAGTGTTCCTACCGTTTGTGATAGAATATATCGTGAACTTCAAAAGGTTGGTGGATTCCTATGAGAGAGAATCAGCTTTTAACATATAACGAGTTGAAACAGTTGCTTGAAAAATGGCAGCAATCAAAGACCTTCAGTGAGGGTGAGGTCCTGAAGGTGCTTCGCCAGGTCGAAAAAATTCGGCACTCCGGACAGTCCGAATACGATGAACTGGAAGCTGGGCTGCTCTTATTGCTTGCATCCGCACGAACGGAACGGATGGGTAAAGGTGATCATCTCACATTGAAATGGATAGAACGGGCCCTGTCACTCGATCCGGATAATCGGCAAGCTCAGCAATTAAAAGCTGAAAATCTGCTAAAAGAAACAATTCAGGCTGTTGAAACCCTTCAATTCCCGGTACTTCGTGAAACAGATAACCGTCCTACGAAACGGAGTGCCGCTGAAGAACACATTCAGGCGAGCCGCTCATTTCTTGAAAGTTACGATAAACACGAATTCCTGCTTATTGACGGGAAAAAGGCTGCTGACCGGGCTGATGATGAGCTGCTAGCTGAAAAATACAGTGTGCTGAAGAAACGTTTCTATCGTCTGTTTGAATTGGCTACTGCCCTTATCCGGGCGTCAGAACAGTATCTGGAATCATTGACAGGCGTTTTTTATACATCGAATTTTCTTGACGACATGAAAGCAGCCGTCCAGGAAATCAAAGATATACGGGAAGAATGGCTGGAAACGGCTGCTGATGAAAGAGAGCCGGCTGAAGAGACCAGCTGTCTGAATGAACTGGACAGCATGATCGGACTGGATGCTGTAAAAACCAAAGTACACAGGCTTTATCACTTTTTGGACTATCAAAAGAGGAGGAAAGAGCTGGGCTTTGCGTTCAAGGATGAAGTCAGCCTCCATATGATCCTGACAGGCAACCCCGGAACGGGAAAGACGACACTCGCCCGGATGCTTGCAAAGATATATCACGAACTCGGCGTCCTGCCCCGGGCTGATGTCACCGAAGCGGACCGGTCCCGTTTGGTCGGAGCTTACGTCGGGCAAACCGAAGAAAATACAATGGAAGTAATCAAACAGGCAATCGGCGGCGTTTTATTTATTGATGAGGCTTACAGCCTGAAACGTGAAGGACAGTCAGGCAGTGATTATGGGCAGACAGCGGTGGACACACTTGTCTCAGCGATGACAGGAGGCGAATACGCCGGAAAATTTGCCGTTATATTGGCCGGCTATCCTGAAGAGATGCGTCAGTTTTTATGGTCCAACCCGGGATTAAGAAGCCGCTTTCCGGAAAGCAATCACATTCACTTACCAGATTATACGGCTGGCGAACTGCTGCAAATTGCCGAAAAGGTTGCAATGGATAACGATTATACCTTCACCGATGATGCGCTGAGGGAACTGGAAAAGCGGATTGAAAAGGAACAGGTAGATGAATCCTTCGGAAATGCCAGGACAGTTAAAAATATTGTCCTTGATGCCATTTTTACGAAAGGTGCCCGGCTGTCGGGGGAATCGGAAGATGTCATCGATTATACAGTGCTCGAAAAAGAAGACCTGAAACTCGAACCGGAACAGGATGATATACGGTCCCCGCTGGAGGAACTCGAGTCACTGGTGGGACTTGAAAACATTAAAGAGGAAGTCAAAACCCTTTCATCATTTATCAATATTCAGCAAAAGAGGCGCGATATTGATCTTCCTGCCGTTCCTATCCAACTCCATTCCGTGTTTTCCGGCAATCCGGGGACAGGCAAAACGACAGTCGCAAAGATATTTGCAAAAATACTGAAAGATACAGGGATTTTAAAGCGCGGCCACCTGGTCATCACAAGCCGTTCGGATTTGGTCGCAGGATATGTGGGCCAAACGGCAATTAAAACAAGAAAAAAAATCAGAGAAGCACTCGGCGGCGTTTTATTTATCGATGAAGCGTACAGCCTGTTGTCCAGCACCCAGCGTGATTTCGGAAAAGAGGCAATCGATACGCTGGTAGATGAGATGACGCGCCATAATGAAAATTTGGTCGTCATCCTTTCCGGCTATCCCGAGGAAATGAAGAAGTTGCTGGCAAGCAATCCAGGACTCGCATCACGTTTCAAAAAGTATTTTCACTTCCCCGATTACAGCCCGGGGGAAATGGCGGAGATGGCCATTCACTATTCCGATTCATACGGATATTCGCTTGCAGAGGAAGCAGCACAGTATTTACAGGGGTTCCTTGCAGACTATCAGATGCAGGGAAATGGCCGATTTATCACGAATCTGATTGATGAAGCCATCCAGGAGCAAGCTTTCCGGCTCATGAAAAATAATGATAAACAGCTTGATCCTCAAAAATTATCCTCAATTTGTAGAGATGATCTGGAAAACGCATTGAAGAAAATCAGATGATGGAAGGAGCAACCCGTTTTGACAGTTGCCGAAACAAGCATTAAAGTACGTTATGCGGAAACAGACCAGATGGGCGTTGTTTACCATGCAAATTACCTTGTATGGTTCGAACTCGGCAGAACCGCACTAAATGAAGAGCTTAACCTTGATTATGTTGAGGTCGAAAACGAAGGAGTGGTTGCCCCCGTACTCGACTTGAACATTTCCTACAAGAAACCGGTCCGATACGGGCAGCACGCTGTGGTCAGAACGTGGATCAGTGATTACAGCCGACTCAGGCTGACCTACAGCTATGAGATATTCAATGGAAATGGGGAACTGGCCGTTACCGGTCAATCTGTTCATACCTTTGTTAAAAAAGATACGTTCAGGCCGCTGTCACTGAAACGGAATTTCAAGGAATGGCACGAAGTCTATGAGCGTGCAAAGGAATAAGCGGAAAGGGACGATTTGATGGCATTTGGAATCAAGCGTGATGAACTTGAAAACTGGAAGTGCAGAGTGGAAAGCGGCGAAATCGCTTTTCTCACGCACTACTGGGTCCACCCCCGTTATCCGACCATTCATACTGTAACAAAAGCAGGCTGCAGCAACATTAGTAAACTGGCTGAATGGGGAAGAAAGTATGGGCTCAAAGAAGAATGGATCCACCACCGGTCACAATACCCCCACTTTGACCTGATCGGTGACTTGCAGATTGAAATTTTAAAACAAGAAGGCTTTCACCAACACATCGTACGTTTCAGGCTCCCGCAGTAATGTAATAAGTTGTTTCATGCAAATTTATCTATAGAACGAAAAAAGCATACCAATTCTATGTTTATTGGTATGCTAATTCCTATGGTATACATAATGTTTCTCTCCGAAGACGAACCATTCAGTGTCTTAGCTGCAGATTATTACTTAGTGTGCAGGGCGTTTATATTCAAATTCTACGCCGTCAATGAAGTTATCATATTTGATATTCAAGTCATAATCATCAAAGTACCACTCATCATCTTTTTCAACAAAGAACGTGATGCCGTCTGTAGTATAGTGTACACCCATGTCTTTCGGCTGTTCATTCGAAATTCCGAGTGAGAATCCTTGCTGTATCGTACTATGGCCTCCATAACGGGCAAAGAGGCGGACAAAATCACCGTTGTGTAAATCCATTTCATTTTTATACCATTGAAGAGCAGGTTTCGAAATTGAAATTTTCATGACTCGATCCCCTTCCAGGTGAATTTTGATTAAACAAAGATGTTCTTTCTTTATACTTCAATCATAAAATGGGGCAATGGAAACGACAACATGCACCTGTGATGTTTTTTTGAACAATTATAGAAAAATTTAAAAAATGGATTTTCTTCTAATCGATACGATAAACGTTCATGATGACTGCCTGTTTTTATGGTAGAATATGAGAAGCAGAAACGGTAATGATTGATTGAGATGAAGAGGTGAAACGATGGTGGAAATGGTTGTGAATCTGGTATTGCTCGGCCTTATCGTTTTTCTTTTGCTGATTCTGAATGAGATGGGCAAAGATTTGAAACGGATTGCGAATGCGCTTGAAGATGAAGCCGAAGAACGGAAAAAGCGGTGAAAGGGGATACTCCCGGCCGTTACATAAAGGTTTTCTTGTAGCAGGAACAAATGCGCAAGGCGCCCGCTTAGCGGCGTACGCATAAGCGGGGGCACCCGCAGGGAGGTGTTCTTTCCTCCCGGAGGGGATCACCGCTTATGACGATAGCCGCTGGCACATGGAGCTGGAGGAACAAATGCGCTGGCGCCTGGAGCTGGACGATTCCCTCCTGGCTTTTTATCCGCAACGCTTGCATTTAATCATTTCCTTAACAGCGAAAAAGCAGCCGGACCGGCTGCTTTTTTTGGCTAATCGCTTAAACAGATTCAAGAATCTCATATTTTTTATGGTTGACTACCGTTTTCGAGTTTTCAAAATCCAATTCTTGATAATTGTCCATGACGGTTAGATCGACGATCACGCTGTTTTCATACACAACTTCGACCTTCCCCCGCATGCCTTCTTTGAAAGCCACCAGATCCCCGATTTTAGCTATTTCCATCGCACAACACTCCCTCGCAATAGTAAACGCTTACAATGATTACAGCATGTATTTTTTTTAAACGCTGTTTTTTGCAGTTTTGTACTGCAAATTAACCAGTCTGCGCTGTATTTTTTGCAAGCTGAAAAATATTTACTTTCTAGTTTATACCATCTCAACCATGAATTCCATAGCATAATGCCAATAATTCATTTTTTTGTAAAATCCAATCCTCAAAATCAAGTTGCCAGTATTCATAAACGGATTTCTCTTTGCATGAATGGCTATGTTAATCTTGCGGTGGATTTTTGGCAAAGTTTTTATCGGCGGAGTCTTGAGCTGAGAAGGGAACCAGATTCATTTCCTCTCTTACAGCGGACGTATTCGCCGTTGAGACACTACAAGATGCAGCGAAGAAAATAAATTCTGAACCTGAAATGAAAAAGGGACTGGACGCAAAATTACGAATAAGGGCAAAGCTTGCAATAAATAAGAGTCCGGCATATGATGCCGGACCCCCCTGTTAACTGTTATTGCCGCTGTTTCCGAAAAAACGGTTGAATTTCCTATTTTCCTTTTCCTGCGTTTCGCCCCGGTCTATATACGGGTTTTTTTCGTTGGGATCGGCAGGATCCAAATTCGTTTTTATGACAAGAGACGGGCTTTCTGAGGCCTCCATGATCATCCTGTCATTAAGTTCATCAAAATCGGGTATGTCTCTGCGTCTGTTATTTTTATTTTCCATGACAGCACCTCCTACACCTTATTTTTCATTCAATCAGGAGAAATATATACCTATTTAAAAATAATTGCAGGGTTCAGCCGATTAGGTTCGTCAAAGTAAATGGAAGGGCCAAAAAGGGGGGAGACAATGTACAGTGACGATCAACTAATCAAATATGTGCAATCCGGCAAACGTGACTATTTCAGAGATATTGTCTCCCGCTATGAACGTAAAGTGCTCTCGGTTGCCTTTAAAGTGACAGGAAACCGCAAAGATGCTGAAGATATCGCACAGGAAGTTTTTGTACAGATTTACCGTTCAATTGGCTCATTCCGAAATGAATCCAGTTTTTCAACCTGGGTCTACCGTATTTCCATGAATAAAGCACTCGACTGGAAACGGAAACATTCCAAGGAAAAAATGGAGCAGGATATCACGGTTAGTGAGAAAGTCGTGCCGATCCAGGAACTGCTTCCGGAGGATTTGCTGATCAACAAAGCCGATCATGAATTCATCATAGGACGGATAAATAGCCTGCCGGATAAGTACCAATCGGTATTGAAACTCTATTATTTTGATGAGTTATCTTACCAGGAAATCGCAAGAAAGCTGGACATAGCCGTCAAAACAGTCGAATCAAGGCTTTACCGGGCAAAAGCGATGCTTCGCGAACAGTTCAGGAAGGAGGGCCTGGGATGAAAAGACATATCAATCAAGATACACTGATTTCGCTTCAGCTCGGTGCACTTGAACCTGCAAAGGAAGAGGCCGTATTGAATCATCTCCAAACATGTTTGCATTGCCGGGAATTGAAACAGGATCTGGACGAACTTCATGCTGCCTGGGACTCGCCTGTAGACAATTGGGATGACGGGGAATTCACAGAAGCTGTCATGGCGTCCTTGCCTGGCCAGCCTGTTCATAGTTTAATTTCTGAAGCTGGAAAGACCGGAAAACGCCGACTGTCGAATAAAGCCACATGGCTGAACCTGGGCCTGTCCGCCGCTGCAACTTTCCTCTTCATCTATTACGGGTGGATGCAGGAATTCAGCAGTTTGCCTACTTATATGATTGGTGCTCTCGATCAAACAACCGATTATATGCAGGTCGGCCTTAATGAGGGTTTTAACGTACTCGAACAGTTCAACTGGAATAAAGTGATCGATTTGATCAAATAGAAGGGGGAAATTTCCATGCAGCAAAAATCTAAAGGACTGACATTCTTTTTATCCTTTGTCCCGGGGCTCGGCCATTTTTATCTCGGCTTGATGAACAGGGGCCTCCAAATTATGATTGCCTTTTTCTCCGTTATGTTTCTCAGTGACCTATTTCATCTTTTCGGGTTTTTAATGCCTGTTATTTGGTTTTTCGGTTTATTCGACGCCCTGCAGCAGCACCGGCTTGTAACAACAGAAGACGGGCATCCGGACCGTCCGTTTATCGAGTGGGGGCATCTGCATGAGCGGAAAGACTTACTTGGCTGGGGCCTGATCGTCTTTGGCATTCTGTTGATCCTTGATAAACTCACCATTTACTTTTTCAACATGCCGCTATTCATCATGATGAGAAACGCACTTGTCGGTGTCCTCCTCATCGTACTTGGCTGGTATTTAATAAAGGGCAGAGGAGGCAGCAGCGGCCACGAGACAGAGTCCGGCCGGGCAGAAAGCAGCTTAGAATCTCCTGCATTTCAGGATGATGGAGTGCGTGAGCCTGCAGATGAACCAGAGGACAAGGATGCTCCTGATGCTGACTGGAAAGAAGGGGAACTCAAATGAGAAACTGGAAAATCGGTACGTTCACCGCCGGGATTTCTCTGATCGCCATCGGCGTGGTTTGGCTCGGCAACCAGGTGTGGAATATACCGCTCGACCGAGTTATTGCCAATGGATGGCCGTTTCTGCTCATTTTGCTTGGTGCTGAAATCCTTTTTCACCAGCTGTATCGGAAAGACACACCGGTCAAAATAGACTTTTTAAGTATCTTCCTGCTTATTTTTCTCGGTTTTATCTCCATCGGTGTTTATTCCATGCAAGCATCCGGGCTATTTACAGCAGTAAAAGGAATTGTGAGCACGTCTGAATATTCCCGGGATATTAATGAGTCCTATGAAATTGAAGAAAATATTGAGGAAATCTACATTGAAATTCCGAATGCGGATCTTGTTTTGGAAGGTGAAGAGACAGATGAATTGATGGTATCAGGAACACTTGAAGCAAACGCTGAAGACAGGCAGGAGGCAGAAAACGCCTTCAATGATGCCATCACTTACACGACATCGGGCAATAAAGCTTATTTTAAAATTAAGCAGCCGAAAAAGACATCGTTTTTGAACCTGGATCGGTTTCATTCAGACCTCAAGGTCCATCTCCCATCCGACCTGTATACATCCATCAACGTAACGAACGGCGAAATAGTTGCAGAGAAACTTTCGAACGGTGCGGAAATTCGATTGGTGAATGGCAAGATTGAAGTTTTCGATGTGCAAAACGGCCTTGATGCCAGTCTTACCAACGGGGATATTCTATTGAAGAATATAGAGGGAGAGGTGAAGGCAGAAGGGGTGAACGGCTCGATTGAAGCAGAACAGGGGAAAGTAACAGATGACTGGAAGGTCGGTCTCACAAATGGCGATATGGAATTCAGTCTTGCCAGAACCAGTAATGCAACAGTTAAAGCCGCTGCAAAAAACGGTACTGTTGAAGGGAGTGCTGATTGGATCCGGCCGAACCGGAAAGATAGTCCCGCCTATAAAAAAGAAGGCGAGCTCATACTCGGCGAGGGTGAACACCGAATAAACCTTTCTGTCGGCAATGGTGATGTAGCGGTAGATTTAAAATAGCAAAAAGAGCCCGCCATTTTGTGCGGGCTCTTTCAAGTTTAATCCAGCGCTTTTTCCATCGACTTGATGTTTTTCCTCATCAGGCTGAAGTAATCTTCATCATTTTCCACATCTTCCTCTGTAAGGACAGCGAGATTATGGAGGTAAAGAACATCTGCACCGATCTCTTCCTTTATGATATCAGCGACTTTCGGTGTGACGTTTTGCTCAAATAAAATCGTATCGATGTTGTACTCGCGTGCTTGCTTTATCAGCTTTTCAAGTTCGGCCTGCGTTGGTTCCTGAGATGGTGAAAGACCGGTGATGGCCAGCTGCTCAAGGCCGTAGCGGTCTTCCCAATATTCGTAGGCAGCATGGGAAACCATGAACTTTTTAGTGGATGTTTTTCCGGCAGCCGCTTCAAACTCCGCATTGATCTTTTCAAGATCGGATTTCAGAACTTTAAAATTCTCTTCAAAGTCATCTTCCGCTTCAGGTTTCAGTTCCTGTAGCGCATTTTTAATATTTTCAGCCATCGTAACAGCAAGGACCGGGTCAAGCCAGATGTGCGGATTCACATCGCCATGGGCATGTTCATCGTCTTCATTTCCTTCTTCACCTTCGTGATTTTCTTCTTTTTCATCATGCTCTCCGGACTCGATGCCTGCCGAAGCCTCGTAAAATTTCACGTTTTCTTTTTCCAGCGCACTTTCCATTTTGTCTGCATAGGGTTCCATTCCGACTCCGTTATAAATGAAAGCATCGGCTTCAGCAACTTTCACGATCGTTTTCTGGGTCGGCTCAAATGTATGGGCGTCCCCGCCCAGCGGCATGATATTGGTGACTTTGACATGTTCCCCACCGATTTTTTCAGTAAAGTCTTCGACTGGGAACAATGAAGTATAAATGGATAACTCGCCATCTTTAGGCATGTCCTCTTTATTTCCCCCGGCACAGCCTGCCAGGAAAAGGATGGGAACAAGGGAAAATATGATAGCAACCTTCATTATTCTTTTCAAGTGTTTATCTCCTTTCTCATTCGGATACAGCATATTGACATAGCCGTATTATATCGTAATGATTACGATTTGTAAATGAAATTGAAATATCGCTGAAATGTCATAAATATTTTTGGATACGGCTTTCCTATAAAAGCACTTATGTTATAATAAGCCAGTGTCATAATACCCCGGCAAGCATATTTATTGCCGTATAAAAACATGTGTTGCTACACTATTCACATAAAAGGGAGGTCGACAACGTGATTTCAGTTACTAATGCTGCAGTTGAGCAGCTTAAAAAAGAACTTGAACGGTTTGAAGTGAGCGAAGAAGATTACTTCATCCGCCTGACAATGGGCATTGGCTGAGGTGGCCCTCAGCTTCGACTGGCTCTGGAAGAGTCAGCTTTAGACAGTGACACTGTTGTGGAGGAAGGCGGCTTGAAATTCCTCGTACATGAGGGGGACCGCCAATTTTTCGATAACTCGAAGCTTGATTTTGTCCGGTCATTCATGGGCGGCGGAAGATTCGATATCATCCATGGGGAACAAAAGCGGTTCACAAGTGAATCAAATTGCTAAACAGAAGCCAATCCCTGTCTTGAACAGGGATTGTTTATTTTAAAACTTACTTCCATGCTGCACTTGACCGGAATCTTTTTATTGAGTAACATATAGGATACTTAGAACATAATGATGAAGCGTTGATGGAACAATAATAGCCTTAACCACTTGTCAAAGCGATCCGGGGATGGTGGAAGCCCGGAACAATGTTATGGTGAAACGGCATTCCGGAGCATCTTGCCCAGCAAAAGGGGATACGGGATACTTCCGTATCAACCAGGGTGGAACCGCGGGAACCGACTCCCGTCCCTGGACATGTGACATGCATGTCCTCGGACGGGAGTTTTTTATATCTCTATTAAATTGGACTAAAGGAGAATCAGAAATATGGAAAAATCTATGGACACGATTACTTCGCATGCCAAACACAGGGGATTCATCTTCCCGGGATCCGATGTATACGGCGGGCTTGCCAATACATGGGATTATGGCCCGCTCGGCGTCGAGCTCAAAAATAACATCAAGGATGCCTGGTGGAAAAAATTCGTCCAGGAATCCCCGCATAATGTCGGTCTGGATGCGGCAATCCTGATGAACCCAAAGACGTGGGAAGCTTCCGGGCACCTCGGCAACTTCAACGACCCGATGATTGACTGCAAACAATGTAAATCGAGGTTCCGGGCTGATAAACTCATCGAGACACACGCCCATGAAAATGGGGAAGAAGTCATTGCCGATGGTCTTTCTTTCGATGAAATGGAAAAAATGATCGACGAAAAAGGCATCGAGTGCCCGGAGTGCGGTGCAAAAGACTTCACCGGAATCCGGCAGTTCAATTTGATGTTCAAAACCCACCAGGGTGTCACAGAAGGATCCGGCAGCGAAATTTATTTACGGCCTGAAACCGCTCAGGGAATTTTTGTGAATTTCAAAAATGTCCAACGATCAATGCGGAAAAAACTCCCATTCGGCATCGCTCAGATCGGAAAGAGTTTCCGTAACGAAATCACCCCGGGCAACTTCACGTTCCGCACCCGCGAATTCGAACAAATGGAACTCGAATTTTTCTGCAAACCGGGCAATGAGCTGGAATGGTTTGATTACTGGAAAACCTTCTCGAAAGAATGGCTTCTTTCACTTGGAATCAATGAAGACAGCATCCGTCTCCGTGACCATGATGATGATGAACTTTCCCATTACAGCAACGCGACAACTGACATCGAGTACAAATTCCCGTTCGGATGGGGGGAACTTTGGGGCATCGCGTCCAGGACCGATTACGACTTGAAGCAGCACCAGGAACATTCCGGTGAAGATTTCCAATACATCGACCAGGAAACGAATGAGCGCTATATTCCATATTGCATCGAACCGTCACTGGGAGCAGACCGGGTGACGCTGAGTTACTTAATTGATGCCTATGATGAAGAAGAATTGGAAGACGGCACAAGCCGTACCGTTATGCATTTCCATCCAGCAATAGCTCCTTATAAAGCAGCCGTTCTTCCGCTTTCGAAAAAGCTATCCGAACAGGCTCAGGCTGTCTGGCAGGAGTTGGCCGGCGATTTCATGGTAGATTACGATGAATCCGGATCGATCGGAAAAAGGTACCGCCGCCAGGATGAAATCGGAACGCCATATTGCATCACATTCGACTTCGATTCACTTGAAGACAACAGCGTGACCGTCCGTGACCGTGACACGATGGAGCAAGTCCGCCTTCCGATTAATGAGTTGAAGTCATACTTGAAGGAAAAAATACAATTTTAATAACAAGTAACATTTTAAATGCAAGCGTTCAAAACGAGTATGGAACTGTAAAGGTTTCATACTCGTTTTTTTGTTGTCACATAAGGTTATAAGCTCCTTCTTATTTAAGTTAAAGGATAAAAAAAGTTCTTTTGAAATATACAAAGAGAGGATAACTGTACTTATAAATATAAGGGCACAGAATAGCTGTATCAGGTGATCAATCAACCTTGCCAAAAGATTATTATTTAAGAGAATTCAACTATCTTTCACATTTATCCCTATACCATTCCAAACGAAAATCACTTGTTTTTCAGCAAGAATACCCAAATACAACATAGGATAATGAAAATAGAAAAAATTGAGATGGAAGCCTTGAATTTTCTGAATTATGAGTTATATTAAAGATAGGCATACATACTGACCGGTTAGTAAAATAAACAAAAGGGGATAAGGCAATGAACTTTGATCACTCTGAAAAAGTAAAGCGCTTACAGGATCAGCTCAATGAATTTATGGAAGAACACGTCTATCCTAACGAGACCGTATACGAGCAGCAGCTTAATGAACAGGAAAACCGCTGGCAGCGTATCCCGCCGATCATGGAAGAATTGAAAGAAAAAGCGAAAGCGGCCGGATTATGGAATCTGTTCCTGCCAGACAGCGAATACGGCGCCGGACTGACAAACACAGAATATGCTCCGCTCGCTGAAATCATGGGCAAGTCTTTAATCGGACCCGAAGTATTCAATTGCAATGCACCTGATACCGGAAATATGGAAGTGCTTGTCCGTTATGGTAACGAGCAGCAGAAGGAACGCTGGCTGAAGCCGCTTTTAGAAGGCGAGATTCGGTCCTGTTTTTCCATGACTGAACCAGGTGTCGCGTCCGCAGATGCTACGAATATCGAGGCAAGCATCACCAGGGACGGAGATGAGTATGTCATCAACGGAACAAAATGGTGGTCGTCAGGCGCCGGTGATCCGCGCTGTGAAATAGCGATTGTCATGGGAAAGACCGATCCCGAAGCACCGCGGCATGAACAGCAATCGATGATCCTTGTGCCGCTTAATGCACCAGGAGTCAACATCAAAAGGGTCACCCCTGTCTTTGGATATGACCATGCGCCGCACGGACATGCTGAAATTGACTATAACAATGTCCGTGTTCCTGCTGACAATATCCTCTGGGGGGAAGGGAAAGGATTTGCCATTGCCCAGGGCAGGCTCGGCCCAGGCAGAATCCATCACTGTATGAGATTAATCGGTGCGGCTGAAAGATCTCTGGAATTGATGACAAAACGGGTGCAAAAAAGGATAGCCTTTGGAAAGCCCCTGGCAAAGCAGGGTGTCATAAGGGAGTGGATTGCGGATTCCCGCATCGAAATCGAGCAAGCGCGTCTGCTCACGATGAAAGCCGCCTACATGATGGACACTGTCGGAAATAAAGTGGCGAAAGCTGAAATCGCCATGATCAAAGTGGTCGCGCCGAATCTTGCCTTGAACGTCATCGACAGGGCCATCCAGGCGTTCGGAGGTGCCGGAGTCAGTGATGATTTCCCGCTCGCAGCGCACTGGGCGAACGCCCGTACACTGCGGATTGCCGATGGTCCAGACGAAGTCCATCGAGAAGCAGTTGCACGGATGGAGTTAAAGAAATACCCGCAAGAGTCTCAATAATTCACCAACCTGTTTAGGAGGAATATATAATGCACGTTATGGATTTATTCAGCCTTAAAGGAAAGACAGCGATTGTCACAGGGGGCGGACGCGGCCTCGGTGCCCAAATAGCCGAAGGTTTTGCAGAAGCGGGTGCTGATGTCGTCGTGTGCTCACGAAAGCTGGAAGCTTGCGAAGAAACAGCAGAACGCTTGAAAGAAAACGGGGGTAAGACACTTGCATTGAAGTGTGATGTCACCAACCCTGACGATGTTAAAAACGTAGTGGATGAAACCCTTTCCGCTTTCGGAAAAATCGATATCCTCGTCAATAACAGCGGAGCATCGTGGGGGGCACCTGTGGAAGAAATGCCTCTTGAAGCATGGAATAAAGTCATGAATGTGAACGCGACCGGCACTTTTTTGATGTCTCAGGCTGCAGGGAAAGTCATGATTCAACAAAAAAGCGGCAAAATCATCAACATTGCATCCGTAGCAGGCCTGGGCGGTGCGGATTCCCGTTTTTTAAACGCGATTGGCTATAATGCCAGCAAAGGTGCCGTTGTCACGTTCACAAAAGATCTGGCCGTGAAATGGGGTCCGCACGGAATCAATGTCAACGCTATTGCACCAGGTTTTTTTCCAACAAAAATGTCAAAGGATGTCCTGAAATTCGGCGGCGACCGGATACTTGAAGCTACACCTCTAGGAAGATTTGGTTCTGATGCTGAATTAAAAGGGGCTGCCGTATTTCTCGCGTCCGATGCATCAAGTTATGTTCAGGGGGATATTCTTTCTGTCGACGGGGGCATGCACGCCATGTGATTTTTCTGGGAATCGAATGGACTCCCGGCGGCTTCAGAAGGCACGATGCTGGAGAATGCCGGGTGTACAGATAAAAGCTTTTATATAACACAGGAGGGGATTCAGATTGGAGAAAAGCTGGTTAAAGCATTATCCTGATCATATTTCCACTGAAATTGAAGTTCCGGATATACCGGTTGCACAGCTGCTTAGCGATACTGCAAGTGACCATCCTTCCAAACCCGCACTATCATTTTACGGCAAGGAAACTTCCTATTATGAGCTGAACCGGACGGTTGATATGCTCGGATCATCCCTTCAGCAAAACGGGATGCAAAAAGGAGACAGGGTTGCAGTCATGCTCCCGAACTGCCCGCAATATGTTATGGCGTATTTCGGGACATTAAGAGCTGGGGGGATCATTACGCAGGTCAATCCGATGTTAGTTGAAAGGGAACTGCAAATGATTCTCCAGGATTCAGGAGCCGAGACGATTTTTGTGCTTGATAAGCTCTATCCCCGTGTTAAAGCTGTCCAGGCTGATACGAACCTCAAGACAATCATCGTCGTCACGCTGCCTCCATCCGGGGAAAAGTTCGATCCTGATTATTCATTCGAAACGTTTTTAAAATCGGGTAACGGTTATGTCGAAGATCCGGAAATTGACCCGGCTCATGATGTGGCTGTCCTGCAGTATACAGGCGGAACGACCGGACGTTCAAAAGGCGCCATGCTTACGCATCGGAACCTTGTCGCAAACCTTGTACAAACATACATGTTTTTCAAAGACGATATTAAGATAGGCACGGACAGAGTCCTTACCGTCATTCCGCTCTTCCATGTATTCGGAATGACATCCGGCATGAATCTCGCCGTCTACACCGCCTCCAAAAACATTTTGCTGCCTAGATTTGAACTTGAGGAAGTGCTTCAGACAATCAAGCGTGAACAGCCTACTGTTTTCCCCGGCGTACCGACAATGTATGTGGCGATCACTAGCCACCCTGAAGCTGAAAAATTCGGTATCGACAGCATCCGAACTTGCAACAGCGGATCGGCACCGATGCCGCTGGGCCTGATGAATGACTTCGAAAGGAAAACAGGTGCAAACATTCTCGAAGGCTATGGGTTAAGCGAGGCATCACCTACAACACACTGCAACCCTCCGTTTGCCGGCCGTAAACCGGGAAGCATCGGCATCGGGCTGCCTTCAACGGAATACAAAGTGGTTGATATCGGTTCTGGCACAGAAGAACTTGCTCCCGGAGAACTGGGCGAGCTTGTCATCCGCGGACCCCAAGTAATGAAAGGATATTGGAATATGCCTGAAGAAACGGCGGCCACGCTCCGTGACGGATGGCTCCATACCGGTGATATCGCAAAAATGGACGAAGAAGGCTATGTTTATATTGTCGATCGGAAAAAAGATTTGATTATCGCCAGCGGATATAACATTTATCCACGTGATATCGAAGAAGTGCTTTATGAACATCCGGCCGTGCAGGAAGCGGTCACAATCGGGGTTCCGGACCGGTACAGGGGGGAGACGGTCAAAGCGGTCATCGTGCTTAAACAGGGCCAGGATGCCTCTCCTGAGGAATTAAAAGCGTATTGCCGTGAAAACCTTGCGTCATATAAGGTTCCGGAAATAATCGAATTCCGCAGCGAGCTGCCTAAAACAAGCGTAGGTAAAATATTGCGGCGGGCTTTACGTGAGGAGAAAGCTGGAGAAGTTCAAGGATAATCCTTTCTTTTACGATAATTTGGACAAAAAACATTCTGGCTGGTATGATACAATTCTCAAAAAGGCTGTGTTAAAGCTCACTGTTGGTTAACGACACTATTGCTTGGAGTGGAAGGCATTAGACTCATGCGGATGTGGCAAAGCAGGGGGCCCCGAGGCGCATTTCCAGGCCGCGGAGACTCCCGGCCGCCCCGCGGCGCGGAGAGCGATTGCTTGGAGCGGAAATCAACGGCGGAATTTAATATAGCGTTCAAAAAGGGAAAAAGGAGTCCAACTATGAAACAAAAAATTGTACAGGCCAGTATAAAACTTTTTGAAAAGCAAGGATTCACTGAAACTTCCATCCAGGATATCGTTGATTCTCTAAATGTCACTAAAGGCACGTTCTATTACTATTTCAACAGCAAAGAAGAACTATTAAGGGATATTCACCTTGATTATATTTCCTATGTTCTTGAGGAACAGGAAAAAATCATTGGTGATGAAAGCAAAACAGCAAGGGGAAAATTGCGGACCATAGTTACGATGCTGATTACAAGCATTGAATCACAGGGGTTCATGGCAAGGATTTTTTTCCGGGAAATCCGGAATTTAAGCCGTGAGCACATTGAAGAAATCACCTTGAGAAGGGAAAAGTTTCTTGCCAACCTCCAGCAATTGATCAAAACGGGCATTGAAAAAGGGGAGTTCAAAGAGGGTCTTAATCCTGATATTGTTGCTCTCGGGGTGCTTGGAATGACTAACTGGAGTTATCAATGGTTCAAGCCTGAAGGTGAATTATCCGATACAGAAGTGGCAGGCATTTTTGTTGAAATGATTTTAAACGGCATTTCATTAAAGTGATTGATACAGGCAGCTTTTTTAAAGGTGCCTGCTTATAACATACTGACCATTCGGTATATACGGAGGCGGTCCAATGGAAATAAGGGAAATTTGTGTCATCGGCGCCGGTTCGATGGGACATCAGATAAGTATGCTTTGCGCGCTCGGAGGCTATGAAACCACCCTTCAGGACATTAACGAACGTGCATTAAAGAAAGCTGAAAACCAACTCCAGTCGATTATGGAAAAGTGGGTCGCCAAAGGTAAGATTTTGGAAGATGAAATGCAGTCAGCATTTGAACGCCTCAGGTTCACGACAGACCTGGAACAAGCGGCCGGTGATGCCGATTTTGTCATCGAAGCAGTTGTCGAGAAACTGGAAATCAAACAGGAGGTATTCGAGAAACTTGACAAAATCGCCCCTTCAGATGCGATTCTGGCTACGAATAGTTCCACCATTGTCAACTCGCTGATTGCAGGAGTAACAAGCCGGCCGGATAAAGTGATCAATATGCATTTCTTCTTCCCGCCGCTTGTGATGGAATGTGTAGAGGTTGTTGTAAGTGAACAGACATCGGAGGAAAGCGCGCAAACTACATTGGCGGTATGCGAAAAGATCAACAAAACCGGTGTGCTCATTCATAAAGAAATATCAGGATTTGTCGCCAACCGCATTCTCGGAGCTATGCAGAAAGAAGCGATGAATTTATATGACCAGGGGGTCGCCGATTACAAAGATATTGATTTGATCGTGAAAAAAGCGCTCGGCCATAAAATTGGCCCATTCGAGTTAATGGATTTATCCGGGAATGACGTTGTCTATTTTGTGATGAAGCAGCGTTTTGATGAAACCGGAGATCCTGCAGATAACCCCCCTCATTTCATCGAAGAAAAGGTAATAGCAGGCGAACTTGGGCGCAAAACCGGTAAAGGCTGGTATGAATACGGCCAGGCAATCATAAAGAACTGATCAGTGTTCAGGAAAACAGCGGTTGAAATCGAAGGAGGAACTTTTCGTGCATGAAGAATTAACAGTCAAAGTGAGATTTGCGGAAACGGATGCTTTAGGCCATGTCAATAATACGAGTTATTTTATCTATCAAGAAGAGGCACGGGTCGAATTTTTCGGTAAGCTCGGTTATGAACTTAATGCCAGTGAGTGGCACTTCATACTTGCCTCAACGAAATGCGATTTTCTCAGCCAGGGCTACTTCGGCCAGACGCTTGCCGTTGAAACAACTGTCCACCGAATCGGGACGAAAAGCTTCGGCCTCACCCATGAGATCAAAGATAAAGAAAGCCGTACACTGATCGCCAGGGGGTTGGAAACAATCGTTTATTTCAATTTCCACACGCAGCAAAGCGAGACAGTTCCTGATTCATTGCGGGCAAAACTTGAACAATATCTTGTCACGGCTTGATATTTCCGAATTTTCAAATTAAGGAGGTTTAAAGATGGCTTACTCACTTGATACAATTCCTGTCAGAAAAGGAGAGGAGATCGACCTTGGGTCCCTTGGCCGATTTTTACAAACAAACCTGGAGCTCCCTGTAGCGGACGGGATAGATGTGAAACAGTTTGGCGCCGGTCATTCAAACCTGACTTATGAAATAAAAGTTGGGAAGTGGGAAGGGGTGCTGCGGCGTCCTCCGCTCGGTCCTGTTGCCCCCAAGGCACATGACATGGAGAGGGAATTTAAAGTGCTGCAAGAATTGCACCCCCGTTTCCCAATTGCCCCTAAACCGCTCGCTTTTGGGAACGAGTCCATTTTGGGTGCCCCGTTTTTCATTATGGAACGGAGAAAAGGATTTGTTTACGACACTTCTTTTCCAGATGATTTAGCTGTAACCGAATCATTTTGCCGGAAGCTGTCTGAAGAAATGGTAAATCGGCTGGTGGAGCTGCACAGCATCGACTATACGAAAACGGGGTTAACGGAATTGAGCAGGCCTGAAGGGTTTATGGAACGCCAGGTCCACGGCTGGATCAAGCGGTATGAACGGGCCAAAACTGATGAAGTTGAAGGCGTGGAGGAGTTGAAGAGCTGGTTGGCCGCAAACATCCCATCCTCAACCCGGCCGGCAGTTATCCATTATGATTACAAATTGAATAATGCGATGTTCGATTTCAATGACCCGGCAAAAATGGTCGGCTTATTCGATTGGGAAATGACTACGGCAGGCGATCCTCTTGCCGATTTAGGCGCTGCAATGAGTTACTGGATCCAGGATGACGACCCGGAAATCCTCAAAGAAGGTTTCGGAAAGCCGCCGGTGACAGTCACAAACGGTTTCTTGACACGTGATGAATTCATCAGCCTCTATTCAAAGAAGAGCGGACGCGATGTTTCAGCTATCCATTTTTACCTTACGTTCGCTTATTTCAAGCTTGCAGTGATATGCCAGCAGATCTATTTCCGCTGGAAAAACGGCCAGACAAATGATGATCGTTTTGCCAGGTTCAATGATAAAGCAGCCTCACTTATCGAATATGCGCGTGAGAATGCCGCTAGGACGATATAAGGGTTTGGTGCGGTTCTTTCGTAAATCGTAATAGGAGGAATAGCAATGACTCAATCTGTACATGAAAAAGGCGGCAGTTATTTGACATCAGAAACTGACAGCGACTACATTTTCACTCCTGAAGACATGACAGAAGAACATCACATGATCGCAGATACCGCCAGAAAGTTTGTTGAAAAAGAAATCCTTCCCGCTGTGGATGAGATCGAGAAACAGGGCTACAGCCTGGTTTCCAAGTTAATGAAAAAGGCGGGTTCACTCGGTCTTCTAGCCCACAGTATCCCTGAAAAATACGAAGGGCTGGGCCTCGATAAAATAAGCAAGGGAATTGTCGGTGAAGCGGTCGGGGCAACCGGCAGTTACGGGGTGGCCCATTCCAATCATACATGCATCGCCACCCTTCCGATTACATATTTCGGCACGCGGGCCCAAAAAGAAAAGTATTTGCCCAAACTCGCTTCAGGTGAATATATAGGGGCATATTGCCTGACAGAACCGGAGGCCGGTTCTGATGCATTATCTTCAAAAACAACTGCTGTACTAAATGAAGACGGCTCACACTACCTGTTGAATGGTACAAAGGTTTTCATCACTAATGCGGAATTCTCACATACGTTCATCGTCTATGCGAAAGTGGACGGTGAGAAATTCACTGCATTTCTCGTTGAAAAAGACTTTCCTGGACTGAGCCTCGGGCCTGAAGAAAACAAAATGGGAATCAAAGGGTCATCAACCAGGTCTGTCATTTTTGAAGATTGTGAGGTTCCGGTTGAAAACGTGATCGGGGAAGTCGGCAAAGGCCATGTGATCGCCCTGAATGTCCTGAACCTCGGCCGCTTCAACCTGGGATCCGCCTGTACAGGAGGCGCAAAACAAGGGTTTGAAAAGACGCTTTCCTATACAACTGAGCGGAAACAATTCGGAACGGCAATCGCAGATTTTCCACTGTCAAAAGAAAAACTAGCGAAAATGGCGGCCCGCATCTATGCGGCTGAATCCGTGCAGTACCGGACTTCCGGACTTCTGGAAGGTGCGCTTGGCGGTCTGTATGATTCAAATGATCACCGCTTGATCGCTGGAAGCATGATGGAATATGCAGTGGAGTGTTCCATTTGCAAAGTGTTCGGTTCCGAAACACTTGATTATGTGGCCGATGAAGCAGTACAGCTTCATGGAGGGTACGGATTCATCAAGGAGTATGATGTGGAACGGATGTACCGGGATTCCCGCATCAACCGCATTTTTGAAGGGACGAATGAAGTGAACCGCCTTCTTATTCCTTCAACCCTTTTAAAAAAGGCGGCCACGGGAGAACTGGACCTGGAAAAAGCAGTGCAGACAGCTGTAAGCGAAAGCAAGATTGGCGGTATAGAACAGACCGTAAACGGCACACTCGAAAACGAACTTGAAGCTGTCCGCGCCATCAGGCGCGCCTTTCTCATTTGTTCCGGCACCGTTTACCGGGTGTACGGCCAAAAGCTTAAGCATGAACAGGAGTCGCTGAAAAACCTGGCCGACCTGGCGATTCTCCTTTATGCCGGAGAATCCGTTGTGCTCAGAACCAAAAAGGCAATCGAAACAAACGGCCAGCAAAAAGAAACGCTGAAACAAGACCTTGCATTATCGTTTATCGCTGACATCCAAACTGAAGCTGAAGCCGTTGTCAGGCAGCTCCTGACAGGAGTGCTTTCCGGCGAAGAAGCCAGGCAAACGCTGAGGCTCGTCCTGGATGATCTCGGACGCTATTTGCCGGAAGGCGGCATAAACAGAAACCGCAGAATCGCTGACCGGATGATTTCAGCACAAAAATATAAAGTATAAGAATCATAGAAGATAACGGAAAGGATGCAACCGAATGAAAGCAATACAGTTTACCGAATACGGAGAGCCGGAAGTTCTTAAGCTGGTTGAGATCGAAAAGCCCACACCTTCCGGCCGGGAAGTCTTAATCGAAATCAAGTCCATTGGAGTGAATTATGCCGACACAGCCAGAAGGGAAGGACAGTATGTTGTGCCGACACCGCTTCCTTTCGTTCCAGGCGCCGAGGTGGCCGGGATCGTCATTGAGACGGGAAAGGATGTAAAAAATGTTGAAAAGGGGATGCGGGTGACGGCTTTGATCGGATCCAAAAATGCCACCGGCTATGCGGAATACACCGTTACAGATGAACGATCCGTCATTCCGATACCGGATGAACTGGACTTTAACACGGCGGCCGCTTTCCCGCTGCAGGCATTAAGTGCTTATCACATTTTAAAAACAATGGGCAGGCTTGATCAAGGTGAAAGTGTACTGATCCATGCCGCCGCAGGGGGAGTGGGCAGTATTGCCGTACAGCTGGCCAGACTGTTTGGAGCCGGCAAAATAATCGCCACTGCCAGTTCCGAAGAGAAACTAAAGCTGGCGAAGAGCCTTGGAGCGGATGTTCTTGTCAACTACACCAAAGATAACTGGGAAAAGGTAGTCAAAGAGAGTACAGGCGGAAAAGGGGTGGATGTCGCCCTTGAAATGGCTGGTGGCGACATTTTCAACAAAACGCTTGATTGCATGGCCCCATTTGGAAGATTGGTTATTTACGGGGTTGCAAGCGGGGAACAAAGCAGGCTGACGCCGTCGCTGTTAATGGGAAAAAACCTGACCGTTTCAGGCTTTTTCCTTCCGCAAATCATGACAAAACCGGAATTATTCCAGCAAAGCCTCAACGAATTGACCGGTTATCTCACAGAAGGCAGGCTGAAACTGAAAATCGGCGGTGTATATCCACTCGAAGAAGCTGCTGAAGTGCACAGGAAGCTTCAGGGCAGAAAAACACAGGGCAAGCTGATCCTGGTGCCGTAACACCTCACTGGCCGGATCCCTGGCCTGGAAAGAACAAAGCAGGAATAATGAACCAGGGAGAGGATAAAAAGCATGAGAAAAACAGTTGAAAGTGTCACAGGACCGATTGCTGACTATTATCAGCGCACGCTTGAATACGGCGTTTCGGTTGCACTTGACCGTTTCGGCCTGCAGGGAATGGTCGGTGCTCCATTCGATACGGAGCGGGTTTCGCTGCTTGTGGGGCTTTTGAATGAAGGATACGGGGACAGGTTTTCTTATCCCATGATACCGTGAATTTTGGCTGGGACGGCCGCCGGTCATGCCGGTACAGGTTGAACAGCTTGTGGTAAACAGGAGACCTAACCATTTGTTTGAAAACATATTAAAGATGCTTAAAGAAGAAGAGGTCACAGCCGAACAAATTGATAAGATTTTCATCGATAATCCAATGCGGTTATTTGGTGCTGAAGCTCCTGTCGGAAGCTGAATCCTGTACATTGCGGTCCGCCGGACGTGTGAATCTCTCCGGCGGTTTTTTTGCCGTTTTATGAAAGTCGCCTTAATGGCCAATCTTAAGAATAATAATTAGTACAGCCGTGCCTCTGTCTGCACCTAAAGGTCGCCAATGGGCAAGTTGCGATGCGGGAGATCCGCATATCGTTAAAACATCCCCCTGATACCAAAACCAATTTATGAAATTAAACCATGTTGATAAGCGATTGAAATGGCATGGGAACGGTTTTTGGCTTCCGTTTTTTTTATAATCGAAGCAACATAATCCCTTACCGTATAACTGCTTAAGTACAATTGTTCTGCTGCTTCATTAATGGAATGGCCCTCGGCTATATAATGGAGGACCTCAAGCTCACGAGGGGAAAGCGGAATTTTTTTACTTGCTGCAGATAACTTGAAGTCCCCCCAATATTTATACAGCATTTCACCGGCAATCTGGCCGAACTGTATGAGCGCCGAAAACGTTTCTGCGACAGGGGCAAACCGGTTGCCAGGTCCTTTATCAAGGATGACGATGCCGATAAGCTTATTCTGGGAAGGGACGTAAAGCGGCAGTACAGCTACTGATTCGAGGTTGAATTTCTCCGTATACTCGCCGGGGAAATGAAGGGACGCTTCTTCAATGAAAATGGGCTCCATCCGCTCCAGCCTTTTCATATGGTTTTTTATAAGCGGTATATTGATCAGTTCCTCTTTAATTGATGAAATTCCCTCAACCTTGTATCCGACAAGCCCGACCCCCAGTCCATCTCCCGGAGATTTCGTGAAGACTGCGCAGCGGGTGAACGGCGTGAAGTGTACAAGTCCTGATGCAATTCGCTGGGCTGTATCGAAGAAACGGCTTGAGGAAATCAGCCATTGCTGGAATAAAAACACGGAGTCCTGCCAGTGCGGCGAAATTTTCCGCTGGTGTTCAGAAGCGAATAGAAACTGATTCAGCTTTAAAAACAAGTACTGGACAGCCTTGCAATCCAATTCACTGACGGTTTCTTTCTCCCTGAGAACTTGCTGGATCGTTTTTTCAAGCCAGGTCAATAAAATAAATAGTTCGTTATCCGAGTTTTGAAAATAGACAGAACGGAAATGAAACTGTTTGAGGTGTTTCTCGAAATCCTGTATTGAATGGTGTTTTTCCAGAAGAATATCAAATAGAAGACCTTCAATCGCCTGAATGGCTTCCTGTTTTCTTACCGTCTGGCCGAGTGACGTTTTAGTCTCACGCCAGTTGCCGAGAAGATCCTCCCGGTTTTGCTGAATAGTATCAACCGCATGCATCAAATATCCCTCTAGTGTCATTCTGTAGGAGTTCTCCATTCTGCTCACCTCTTTCAATTATTGATAACTAATCTTATATCCACTTTTTTCGAACTGCTCAAACCTCTTTTGGACGTTTCCTGCTAATTTATGGCTGATGCAGTAACCGTTTTATAACCAAAGTACTATAAAAAAGAATATAGAAATGAGCGGTAATACGACATTTTACGGAATTGTGTCAGAATATTTTTAACATTAAAGTGGAAACAAAGAACATGTGAGGAGTGAGTGCACTTGGAAGAAAGTCAACATGCAGTTGAAAGCGTTTCCTCATCAAAGATCAACAAAAAGAAATTTTTCGCGGCATTTGGATCCGGTTTTTTGTTTCTCGGTCTGCTTGCTGCAGTATTCGGGATGTCGGGTGTCGCATATGCGGTTCCGATTGCCGGAGTAGGTGATTTTTATGTCGAATTCGACAAGTTGGAAGGTGATGGATATACGTTTTATCCGAAACTCGGTGAAACGAGCAGTTCCGACAGCACACCCCAGGGAACGAACCTTATTGAAAGCCTGACAATTGACGGCCTGGTCCTTTCGAAAGAGTTCGAGGTGACAGAAGGGAACTGGGTCAGGGTCGAAATTAAAGCTTCAGAGCCTGTCCAGATCACGGGACTTCAGCATGATGCCGGAAGCATCCTGGCAAATGCCCAGTTCAACAACCTGGTTCTGAAAGAGCAAAACAGCACCGATTGGCAAAAGCAATTCAAACAAGAATCTGATACGATCGTACTGAAAGATGCAAAACTGAAAACCCATTATCTGTTCCAGAAAACAATCACCATGAATGGGATGAAGCTCACTGTTGACAGAATTAAAAAATAAGGGGGCGGGATGATGGCGACAAAACAACAAAAAAAACCTTCGGCCTTTAAAAACTGGCGGAGCAAGCGGCCGTTTCTCGGAGCCACCCTGTCTCTTCTGGCAGGACTCCTGATTTTGTGGATCCCTTTCAATCTATCGAAAATCGCTTTCTTGCCGGGCAGTATGGCCTTTGTCGGTTTTTTGTTTGGCGGTTTGATTGTATTGACGGCCGTCATGGCTTACATTTTTCCGCAATTTTCAACCATTCTCGGAGTATTTGTCATCTTTTTTTCGGTACTTTCTGTAATGGGGGCTCTGGGCGGCATGTTCATCGGCACAATTCTCGGCATCACCGGCGGATCGTTTTGCATCGGCTGGCAGCAAGTTAACACAAATGCAAACCAATCTGATAAACAGCCGCTATCACAAAAAGGATCTTCCAAATTAACAGCCGGTAAGATTTCTGCAGGGTAGGATCAGGATGATGAATTTTTTCACAAATAATCGCAGCATAAACGTTCTGGTTCTATCCATCCTGTTGATCGGATTCTTGCTGCCTCCCTTTACCGCTAATGGTGCGGAAAAGGATACAAACGGATTTGTCATATACGCGGATAAAATTGTCGGGAAAACGCTTGTTCCTGAACTTATTCAAAATGGAAACAACCCGGGCGTGCGCTTTAAATACGAAAGCGCAGTGATCTATGGGATGAGGATGGTGAAGGAAGTGCAATCATCAAACGGCCCAATGACTGTCCACATTTCTGCCGACAGCCCCATCCATGTAACTGATATGGAAGTCGATGCGTCTTCGTTCGACTTTGAAGGTCCGTGCTTAAGCTTCGGGGAAACATATCCGGAAATCGGGTTGACGAAAGTGACACTTGTTGCATCAAGAATGTCCACCGGGACGATGTCGGCAGACGGCCTTAAACTGACGACAGAATACGGAAAAGAAGATATCGCCCGGCCTTCACCTGGCAAGACACTAACCAGCGTTCCAGACAAGTCTTCTAACATAGCCGAGGAACAATTGAATAAAATTCTCGGCGGTGAGGCACCTTTCACATGCGACAGCAGCACTGAAGATGAAAATGGCGAGGAAGGCACAGCGCTGCTTCCCGGTATAGAGGACAAAAAGCTTAAGGACGGCATTGAAGAGGGAGCAAAGAAAATAACGGAAGATGCCGCAAATGTGATTGATAAAACAACAGAAACAATTGATGAAACAAAAGACCGGGTTCTGGAGCAGGTACCACTTGATCCGGAAAAAACGGTCAGGGACTTACTGGAAGATCCGACTGGGACAGCAGGAAAAACAGCGGAGCAGCTTCTCGAGACAACAGAGGAAACAATAAGCGACCTTAAAGAACTGCTGAAAGAGGTAGAAAAAGCAATCGCCCTTGCCGAAAAAATACCTGGCGGGGAAAAAACAGAAGAACTGAAAAAGCTATATAAAATGGAAAAATCCTTAAAAGAAAAAATCCAGGAACTGGAGGACCCCGATGGGATAAACACCATGACAGTGAATGAAGTTGAAAAGGAACTTGAAAGCGTGACGGAGTCAATAACGTCAACATCCGGGACTCTGGATAAAGTAAACGAAAAATTGACATTGCTGCAAAAAGAGCAGGCGAACGAGGAACAAACCAAACCTGCTGACAGCAGTGAAGAAAAAGGGGCGGTCGAAGAAACGGTAGATGACACCCTTGATACTGTGGACGATGTAACCGGAGGCCTTTTAAATTAAAGTCTTTGATAAAACTGGCCATAGAATAAAAATCCATGTTTGTCAGGGGGTGGATGCCCTGTACAAAACGGCCGGTTGAGCGTAAGAATATAGCAGAAGGCCGAAACGCCTTCAGCCTCTCCGCATGATCGGTTATCAAGGGTGCAGATCAAACCGACAGGCGTCGTGAAAAAAGAAGGCTGCTGAAATCAGCAGCCTTCTTTTTTCTGTACGGAAGCATTTCGAAGCATGTCAAATTTTAAAAAGATAGATCAACTATTCCTCTGTTCTTCGCCTAATGGGTCGCAGTCAGCGGGTTTTCTTTATGAACGTTCTTTTTCGCAGTAATCTGTCAGCCATTCTACCGCAAAGTCAACTGCTGCTTTTTGGCGGAACAACCTGCAATCTGCTCCACCGGCTTTTCCTTTCCTGACTTCTGCGTTCTGTTCAAACTCTTGTCCAATGATTTCGAATACATCATCGTTGAACTCTATATTGCGAAATGTTTCCCAGACTCTCTCTCCGTTGTTAAAAACCGGGGCTCCCGTCACTGTTTCTTTCCGGTAAGGAACCAGATGCTCTGCAAGGTGGAAAGATGTATTGGAATCATAACCCGTGCCGAGGAACAGCACCATTGCATCATTATCGTAAAGGCGGCCGAGCGGGGAGTTTTCCCCGAGTCCGTAATCATACGGATGTTTTTCGGTTATCATTTTTTTATTCTTTCCCCATGCTGAAAAAGAGTACTGAGGATGGCCGCTTCTCGCAGTTCCGGGAAAGCTCCTGAACAATTCGGGGATTGTTCCAATCCCCCGTGCCGGTGTATAGCCGGGATGGTAAGCGGGCATCGTGTCCCTGATTTCCTGGTGCCACTCTTCAGGGACAGGAGGATTTGACCAGTCGGCAGGATCCGAGTAATCACCTGAATGAGCCGGCATTACCAGTGTACCGTCTTTCCCTACAGCATCCATCAACCCCTGGATGACGGCAACAGGCCCTCCGGATACCCAGCCGATGGAGCTTAACGAAGAGTGCACCAGCACCGTCATGCCCTGTCTTAATCCAAGTTCCCGTAAATCCGCTGCCAGTGACCTCCGGGTAACAAGATCTTTAGAAACAGAGATCACTTTCTCTTCATTCATAGTCACTTTCTCCCTTCATTTGCTTACTGATCCTACATAATATAAAAAGCACCTTGCCGCAAGAAAGGTGCTTCCCGGCCTGTTATAACCAGGTGATTTTCGGTTCTGTCTTATTCATGATTCTCTTAATATTCGTTCTGTGCCTGTATATGACAAATAGGCAAAGAACCGATGTGCCAATCAAAAGTACCCGGTCATCACTGACAAATAAGCTGTAAAGCACAGCGGTGATGCCTACAATGATGGAAGATAGAGAAACAAATTTTGTAAGATATAAACCGATAAAAAAGACGGCCAGCAGCAGAACGAACATCAATGGCGCCGCAAACAGCAGCACACCGCCGGATGTGGCGACGGCCTTACCGCCGCGGAAGTTCGCAAATACCGGATACATATGGCCGATAACCGCCATGACACCTGCCAGCAGCGGGTGGATATCCACGCTGAAAAGGACCGGCAATGAAGCGGCAAGCGTACCTTTCAAGATATCCCCTGTCGTAACAATGAGGCCCGCTTTTTTTCCCAATGTCCTGAACGTGTTCGTTCCGCCAAGGTTCCCGCTGCCGTGTTCGCGGATATCGATCCCGTATCCGACTTTGCCGATGATCAAACCGAACGGAATCGAACCGAGCAGATATGCTGCTGCAATAATCAAAAATACATCCATAAAACAGAAGCTCCTTACATATCATGGTTTTTGTTTTTCTTATTTTATCATGCCGCCTGGCAAAATTGGATGAAAAGTTGTCCATAGTCCATTTTACACCACATAAAGTTCATTTATGAAGAAGGTTTTTAAGCAGCATGCAATTCCCCCAGAATGGGTTATCATTTTTAGTCCTCCCATGCCAATGGTATAGTTGAAGTGAAGCCAATAGTTAAAATCTAATTTCATAACCTCTTGCTGTTTCCGGCAAGAGGGAAGTAGGAGTGGTAATTGTGATTTCGTTTTCGGGTGTATCCAAGAAATATCCCGATGGAACACAGGCGATAAACTCGCTTGATCTCACGATAGAAAGGGGAGAGTTTTTTGTATTTATCGGTCCGAGCGGCTGTGGAAAAACAACGACGATGAAGATGATCAACCGCCTTATTGAACCGACAACAGGCATAATCGCAATCAACGGCAATGACATCAATTCGTATAACATACATGAACTGCGCTGGAACATTGGTTATGTCTTGCAGGAAATCGCATTGTTCCCTCATATGACAATAGCAGAAAACATAGCGGTCGTTCCGGAAATGAAAAAGTGGAGCGAAGAAAAAATAAAGAACCGTGTTGATGAATTACTTGAGATGGTCGGTCTTGAACCGGAGATCTTCAGGGACAGGAAACCGGCAGAGCTGTCAGGCGGCCAGCAGCAGCGCATCGGAGTGATCCGGGCCCTTGCCGCTGACCCGGATATCATTTTGATGGACGAACCATTCAGCGCGCTGGACCCTATAAGCCGTGAACAGCTGCAAAAAGATATCTCAGCCCTTCAGCAGGAAATCAAAAAAACAATCGTATTTGTCACTCATGACATCGATGAAGCGATGGCGCTCGGCGACAGAATCTGCCTGATGCGCGAGGGGGAAGTCGTCCAGATCGATTCACCCCAGCAGCTAATTCTTAATCCGGCCAGTGAATTTGTCAGTGAATTTATAGGTGAGCATAAATCCCCATGGATGACGGCAGTTGATGTCATGATGTCAGAATCGTCACGATATATCATAGATGATACCCAGGCGGAAAATTCGTCAGAAAGCATTGTCTTTGCCCGCAGGGAAGACGGCAGTTACAGCGGAGCGTTCAGCAGCGGGAAACCGGTTGACAGCCCTGTATTGGCACACTCGGCTGTGCTGAAGGAAGCTGTCAGGTACTTTAAAGATACACCTTATCAGGTTTTGCCAGTCCTGAAAAACGGCAAATTGGCCGGAACCCTGTCTTATGAAGACCTTATCCACTTTCTGGAGAAGCAAAGCTTGCAGGCGAGCGGGGTGGAAAAATGAGCACATTTTTTTCCGTTTTGGAAAGCAGGCAGGACGTGCTGCTGGAAAAAGTATGGGAGCACTTGCAAATTTCGTTAATCTCTCTTGTCATCGCTGCGCTGATCGCCGTTCCCCTTGGCATCATGTTAACCAGGAGGAAAAAAGCGGCTGAATCGGTGATCGGGCTTACAGCCATTATACAGACCATCCCATCCCTTGCGGTGTTGGCTTTCCTGATTCCGCTGTTCGGAATAGGGAAGACGCCTGCCATTATAGCCCTGATCGCATATGCTTTGCTGCCGATTCTGCGGAATACATATACAGGCATAAAAGAAGTTGATCCATCCTTGATTGAAGCGGCAACCGGAATGGGTATGAGCTCTTCAAAGCGCCTCGTTAAAGTGGAGCTCCCGCTCGCGATGCCTGTCATCATGGCCGGCATCCGCACATCGATGGTGCTGATTGTCGGCACGACAACGATCGCCGCTTTGATAGGTGCCGGCGGACTCGGTGAACTGATCCTGCTTGGCCTTGACAGAGGGGCGGATGTGAACTTGATTCTTCTTGGAGCCATTCCGGCCGCTCTGTTGGCGATTATATTGGATGTCATTTTACGGATTGTTGAAAGGCGGTCCGCTGGAACAAGTTTAAAGCCGCTGTTAATCGTGATTGCCTCAGCTGTTTTGATCACAGCTGCGCCTCTCGCTCTGCAGGCAGACGATGAACCGGATCTTGTGATTGGTGGAAAGGAGAGCTCAGAACCGGAAATCTTGATCAATATGTATAAACTGCTGATCGAGCAAAATTCCGACCTGGAGGTAGCCTTAGAGCCGGGACTCGGAAAGACCCCCTTCGTTTTTAGTGCTTTGCAAAAAGGATCGATCGACATTTACCCGGAATTCACCGGTACGGCAATCGTCACCCACCTTGGTGAAGAAGCCGTCAGCAATGACAGGCGGGAAGTATATGAACAGGCGAAAAAGGGTATGAAAGAAAAATATGACATGGCATTTCTGGAGCCGATGGAATTCAATAATACGTATGCAGTCGCACTGACGAAAGAGACAGCGGCAGAATACGGCCTTGAAACGATCAGTGACCTCCGCAAAGCCGATGATGAACTCGTTGCCGGGTTTACACTGGAATTCACAGACCGGTATGACGGCTATGCAGGCATGCAGGACGTATATGGAATCGACTTTGCGCAGCTCAAAACAATGGAACCGGGGATCAGGCAAAGAGCCATTTCTGAAGGACAGGTCGATGTCATTGATGCCTATTCAACTGATTCTTATATGATTGAACTTGACCTGACCGTGCTTGAGGATGACAAGAACCTGTTCCCGCCATACCAGGGTGCACCGCTGATGCTGCAAAGCACGCTTGATGAACACCCGGAACTGCAGGACATCCTTAATCAGCTCGGCGGCAAAATATCCGATAATGAAATGAGACAGATGAATTACCAGGTTGATTATGAAGACAAGCCAGCCGAAGATGTGGCTCGGCAATTTTTGACCGAAGCCGGGCTTCTGAAGTAAACCATCACGAAAGGAGTACGACCATGAGCTTTGAGAATCCGAATCGCGGTGAGATCGCTGAAATTTTAAAAACAAAAAAACGGATTGCTGTTGTCGGCCTTTCTGATAATCCGATGCGGACATCCCATTCCGTTTCAGAGGCAATGAAAGAAGCAGGATATGAAATTGTTCCGGTCAATCCTAATGTTGACAGCGTCTTTGGCATCAAGGCTGTTCCTGCTTTATCAGAAGTTGAAGGCCATGTGGACATCGTGAATGTTTTCAGGCGCTCCGAGTTCCTGCCTGAGCTGGCAAAAGAAACTGCCGCAATAGGTGCGGACGTTTTCTGGGCACAGCTCGGTGTCTATCATGATGAAGCATATGAACAATTGAAGGCACACAATATTACAGTAATTATGGACCGCTGCATCAAAGTTGAGCATGCTATGATGAAGCAGTAGTTTCATACAGATTTGCAATGCCCCCGCATCTTCTGCGGGGGTTTTCCAAGCTGTTCTTAAAATCTCCATTTGCGAAATTCCCAGGAAAAGATACAATAAGAGTCAGACACTACTTCATACACCCTTGATATGAAAGGTGTTACGGCATTTACACGCGTTTGCATACACCTTGATAGAAACAAGTGTTCCCGTATGGTATGATGGAGTCACTCCATTGGAGCTGGCAGTTGAAAGGAGTTTAAGTCATTGGCGAATCAACAATTTAACTACAATGAAGATGCAATCCAGGTACTCGAAGGGCTGGAAGCAGTACGGAAACGCCCGGGAATGTACATAGGAAGTACAGACAACCGCGGGCTTCACCATCTTGTATATGAAATCGTCGATAACGCTGTCGATGAGGCGCTGGCCGGATACGGCAATAAGATAATCGTGACAATCCATGAAGATAACAGCATAAGTGTTAAGGATGACGGGCGCGGAATGCCGACCGGCATGCACAAACTGGGCCGTCCGACACCCGAAGTCATTTTGACCGTGCTTCATGCGGGCGGCAAATTCGGACAGGGCGGTTACAAGACAAGCGGCGGGCTGCACGGTGTCGGTGCTTCTGTTGTAAATGCGCTGTCCGAATGGCTTGTTGTCACCATTTGCCGCGACGGGCAGATATATGAACAGCGGTTTGAAAACGGCGGAAAGCCGGCCACATCCCTGACTAAAAAAGGGACAACCAAAAAAACGGGGACAACCGTTCATTTCAAACCTGATCCATCCATTTTCAGCACACTTACGTATAACTTTGATACCCTGTCTGAGCGCTTGCGTGAATCCGCGTTTTTGTTAAAGGGCTTACGGATAGAACTTCACGATTTACGGCACGACTTTCATGATGTCTATCACTATGAATCAGGAATCGAAGCTTTTGTGGAATATTTGAATGAGGAAAAAGACACGCTGCATGATGTCGTTTTCATGGAGGGAATACAAAACAGCATCGAGATCGAGTTTTCCTTCCAGTTCAATGACGGATTTTCCGAAAATATGCTTTCGTTTGTCAACAATGTCAGGACAAAGGACGGCGGCACCCACGAGTCAGGCGCGAAAACGGCCATGACCCGCGCCTGCAATGAATATGCGCGCAAGGTCGGTTTGCTGAAAGAAAAAGAAAAGAATCTAGAGGGCTCTGATATCCGAGAAGGCCTCACCGCCATTGTATCTGTACGGGTGCCTGAGGAGAAACTCCAATTTGAAGGACAGACAAAAGGGAAGCTTGGAACTAGTGAAGCCAGATCGGCAGTGGACGCAGTCGTAAGTGAAAAGCTTTCTTACTTCCTGGAAGAGAACCCGGATATCAGTTCCCTGCTGATCAAAAAAGCCGTGAAGGCATCCCAGGCCCGGGAAGCAGCACGAAAAGCAAGGGAAGATGCCCGCAACGGGAAAAAGAAAAGGAAGAAAGATGCCATCCTGAGCGGAAAGCTCACACCGGCACAGTCTAAAAATCCGCAAAAAAACGAATTATACCTTGTTGAGGGCGACTCCGCAGGCGGGTCTGCAAAGCAGGGACGCGATCGCAAGTTCCAGGCGGTCCTGCCGCTAAGGGGCAAAGTCATCAACACGGAAAAAGCTAAGCTTCAGGATATTTTCAAAAATGAAGAGATCAGCACGATCATCAACACGATCGGTGCAGGGGTAGGGCCTGAGTTCCTTCTTGATGACAGCAACTATGACAAAATCGTCATCATGACTGATGCCGATACGGACGGAGCCCATATCCAGGTGCTCTTGCTCACTTTCTTCTACCGCTATATGCGTCCGCTTATAGAAGCCGGAAAAGTGTATATCGCGCTGCCTCCGCTTTACAAAGTAAGCAAGGGGAAAGGAAAGAAAGAAGTGATTGAATACGCATGGGATGACGATGAACTGAAGGAAGTTACGAAAAAAGTCGGGCGCGGCTATGCCATCCAGCGGTACAAAGGACTTGGCGAGATGAACGCCGACCAATTGTGGGAAACGACGATGAATCCGGAAACCCGTACATTGATCAGGGTCAAAGTAGAAGACAGCGCCAGCGCTGAAAAACGGGTCACCACCCTTATGGGAGATAAGGTGGAACCGCGCCGGAAGTGGATTGAAACCCATGTGGAATTCGGCTTGAACGAAGAAACAAATATTCTTGAAAACGATAATCTGACACAGGGAGAACAAGTGTAACGGCAATGAAGGTTGGAGGTTTCTAGTATGGCAGAATTAGAGAAAATTTTGGATTTACCGCTTGAAGATGTGCTCGGCGACCGATTTGGCCGCTACAGCAAATATATCATCCAGGAACGTGCCCTTCCTGATGCAAGGGACGGTTTGAAGCCGGTACAGCGCCGTATCCTATACGCCATGTACAATGACGGAAATACGGCTGATAAAGCCTTCCGGAAATCAGCAAAAACAGTCGGTAATGTAATCGGCAACTACCATCCTCATGGGGATTCTTCCGTCTACGAAGCAATGGTGCGCATGAGCCAGGAATGGAAAGTAAGAAATGTCCTGATTGAAATGCACGGCAACAACGGAAGCGTTGACGGTGATCCCCCGGCGGCGATGCGTTATACGGAAGCCCGCTTATCCGCAATTGCATCAGAGCTGCTGATGGACATTGACAAAAATACAGTTGAATTTGCGCTCAATTTTGATGATACGATCGAAGAGCCGGTTGTGCTGCCGGCGATGTTCCCGAATTTGCTCGTTAACGGTTCGACAGGCATCTCGGCCGGTTATGCAACCGAAATTCCGCCCCATCAGCTGGGAGAGGTAGTTGACGCCGTCACTATGCAAATCGACAAGCCTGACTGCACGGTCGATGAACTAATGACTGTCATAAAGGGCCCTGATTTTCCGACAGGCGGGATTATCCAGGGGATTGACGGCATCAAAAAAGCTTATGAAACCGGTAAAGGCCGCATCGTTGTCCGCGGACGGGCCGAAATTGAAAAAGTCCGGGGCGGCAAAGAGCAAATTGTCATCACCGAGATCCCTTATGACATCAATAAAGCGAACCTCGTCAAGCGGATGGATGAAATCAGATTTGATAAAAAAGTCGAGGGGATCGCAGAAGTCAGGGATGAGACAGACCGGACAGGCTTGCGGATTGTCATTGAGCTGAAAAAAGAAGCAGACAGCAACGGTGTCCTCAACTATTTATATAAGCATACCGACCTGCAAATATCGTATAATTTCAATATGGTCGCAATCCATAACAAAACGCCGAAACTTCTCGGCCTGAAAGGCATCATCCAGGCATATATCAGCCATCAAAAGGAAGTTGTCACCAACCGTTCCCGCTACGAGCTCGAAAAAGCCAGGGATCGGAAGCATGTTGTCGAAGGCCTCATGAAGGCCCTTTCCATTCTTGATCAAGTGATTGCAACAATCAGGGCATCGAAAGATAAGCGTGATGCCAAGGATAATCTAATCAAAGAATACGGTTTTACAGAACCGCAAGCTGAAGCGATTGTGTCATTGCAGCTATACCGCCTCACCAACACGGACATTACAGCTCTTCAGAAAGAGGAAGAGGAGCTTGACAAAAAGATCGCGGAGCTTGAAGCGATTCTGGCGAGTGAAAAAAAGCTTTTTAATGTCATTAAAAAGGAATTACAACGCATTAAGAAAAATTATTCTGATAAACGATTAACAGGAATTGAAGAGGAAATTGAGGAAATCAAAATCGATCTTGAAGTTCTCGTTCCGTCAGAAGATGTCATTGTCACGGTCACAAATGACGGGTATGTGAAGCGGACAAGCCTCAGGTCGTTTTCCGCATCGAACGGACAGGACTTCGGCATGAAAGAAACGGACCATCTCATCGGAAAATTCGAAATGAACACAACTGACACGCTCGTCCTCTTTACCAATAAAGGGAATTACCTGTACTTTCCTGTCCACCAGCTGCCTGATATCCGCTGGAAGGACCTCGGTCAGCACGTTGCCAGCATGCTGCCGGTCGAGAAAGAGGAATACTTGATAAACGCCCTACCTGTAAAGGATTTTTCCGATAATCAATATCTCGTGTTTGTCACCAAAAACGGGATGGTCAAAAAGTCAGTGCTGTCCCAGTATAAGGCACAGCGGCATTCCAAGCCGCTGATGGCAATCAATCTGAAGAATGATGACGAATGCATAGAGGTCCATCTTACCGGAGGAACCCACGATCTTTTCCTCGCCACCCGGAATGGGTATGGCCTTTGGTTCAATGAAGAAGATGTAAGTGTTGTCGGTGTCAGGGCTGCCGGTGTCAAAGGCATTAACCTGAAAGACGGCGATAGCGTCGTCAGTGCCAGGACGCTCGATTCAGGCGGCGATTCACAGCTTGTCCTTACCACCCACCGCGGTGCAATGAAACGGATGCCGATGAAAGAGTTTGAAAAGACATCGAGGGCAAAACGCGGCGTTGTCATGCTGAGGGAATTGAAAAACAATCCACACCGCATCGTCAGCATTGAAGCCATTGACCCCGGTGATATCATCTATTTGAAAACCGAGCACGATGAAGTGAAAGCGGTCGATCCAAAGAACCTGCGCCTCAATGACCGTTACAGCAACGGATCGTTCATCATCGATACGGACAAATCCGGTTTTGTACGGATGACATGGAAAGTAGATGCTCCTGTATCTGAAGAATCATAACCAGAATGTGAAAAGCACCGATAGATTCGGTGCTTTTTGTTATATTTAGATAATTACTGTGCGTTGCAAGTAATAAATTTGAAAAAATTATGAATTTTATTCTTGAAGATTCAGAATATTCGTGTTAGCTTATTTAACAGGGAGATGCTGCATGAAAGAATTAAAGGAAAACATCATCAACACGTCACTCAAGCTTTTTGAAACCCATGGCTTCCACGGCGTCACAGTGAAGCAGATCGTGGAAGAAAGCGGAACAAGCAAGGGGGGATTTTACCACCACTTTAAGTCAAAAGATGAACTGCTGTATGTCATTCATGATACATTCATCTCATACGTATTAGTGAAAGCCAAAGAAGCACAGAAATCTTATACCGCACCAGCAGAGAAACTGCAAGCCATCATAAGATCCTTCGTAAAAGTCTTTGACCTTTACAAATCTCACATCACAGTATTCTACCGGGAAAATGTTTATTTAAAACCCGATTACTACGAAAAAATCAAAGAAAAACGCGATCAATTCAAACACGAGATCTTCCGCGTCCTGGAAGAAGGCATACAAGCAGGGGAATTCCGTCCCGAACTGCCGGTTGAAATTGCAGGAATGTCCATCCTTGGCATTGTCAACTGGACTTATATGTGGTATCAGAAGGACGGGAGCAAATCGATCGATGAAATCGCTGATATTTTCACAGATTTCATTCTGAACGCCGTACTGGTTGATGAATCAAGGCATAAACATGCATATGCGCCATTCTTTCTGCGAGAACGCAGTTTTTTTAAGACCAATTGATGAAGCGCTTACATACTCTTTTTTTTAGCCCTGTACAGACCAACCGGTCGGTCTGCTCTGTTTGTACGCCATAACATCAGCAAGAACTTGAGGGGGAGAAGCATGAATTTCGAACTGACAAAAGAACAGCAAATGATTAAAGAAATGGTCAGCGCTTTTGCGGAAAAAGAAGTTCGGCCAAAGGCCGATCATGTAGACAGGACATCTGAATTTCCTATTGATACCTTCAAAAAAATGGGAGAGCTAGGGCTTCTCGGCATTCCTTTTCCAGAGAAATACGGCGGTTCAGGCGGTGATACCGTTTCGTATGCGATTGCGGTCGAAGAAATCGGCAAAGCATGCGGAGGGACCGGGTTGAGTTTTGCTGCAGCTGTTTCGCTCGGTTCGAGCCCCATTTATTATTTTGGAACAGAAGAACAGAAGCAAACATATCTTGTGCCGCTGGCCAAAGGCGAAACACTCGCTTCTTTCGGTCTGACCGAGCCGAACGCCGGTTCTGATGCAGGCGGCACCCAGACAAGAGCCGAGCTTGACGGCGATGAATACGTCATCAATGGATCCAAAAATTGGATCACGAATGCAGGCTATGCGCGCACAGTCACCGTTACGGCGGTAACCGGAAAAGATGACCGCGGCAAAAATATCATCTCCGCCATCATCGTTCCGACGGACTCACCCGGCTTCACGATCAACAGCAACTATGAAAAAATGGGTGTCCGCGGCTCCAATACGTCTGAACTTATTTTGGAAGACGTCCGCGTTCCGAAACAAAACCTGCTTGGCGATCCTCAAAAAGGGTTCAAGCAATTTCTTTATACACTCGACGGCGGCAGAATATCAATTGCAGCCCTGGCGGTAGGCATTGCCCAGGCTGCTTACGAAAAAGCGCTTGCCTATTCAAAAGAACGCACGCAGTTCGGGCAGTCGATCTCCAAGTTCCAGGCCATCCAGTTCAAACTCGCGGATATGGCGATGGAAATCGAACTCGCCCGCAATATGGTATATAAAGCCGCATGGCTTAAGGACAACAACAAGCCTTTTGCAAAAGAATCTGCTTTCGCCAAGCTGTTCGCCTCTGAAATGGGATTCCGCACATGCAATCAGGCCATTCAGATTCATGGAGGTTACGGTTATATGCGCGAATACGAAGTGGAACGCCATCTGCGTGACATTAAACTAATGGAAATCGGTGAAGGAACGTCAGAGATTCAGCGTTTAGTCATTTCCCGTCAGATTGGCCTTTAAGAAAATCAAGGAGGTATTCAATGTCTGCTATCCAATTGCCTGTAGGAAAACTGTTGGAAGAGACTGCTGCCAGGTATCCTGACCGTGAAGCTGTCGTTTATGCCGACCGCTATTTCCGTTATACCTATACGGAGTTTGACCGGCTTTGCCGGGAAGCCGCAAGAGGGTTCATGAAGCTTGGCATCGATGCCGGTGAGCATGTTGCCGTATGGTCCACCAACACGCCGGAATGGGTAACCGCCCAATTTGCAACCGGTAAAATGGGGGCCGTGCTCGTAACGGTGAATACGAGCTACCGGGCCGCAGAGCTTGAGTACCTGCTCAAACAATCTGATTCAACCACATTGATCCTGATGGAACAATTCCGGGACCATTCATATATCGATACATTGTATGAGCTTTGCCCGGAACTGAACGAGTGTGCACCGGGCAATCTTAAATCAAAACGGCTGCCGAAGCTGAAAAATGTCATTGTCCTCAGTGAAAAGCGTTATCCGGGCGCTTTTACATGGTCAGATATCGTTGGCATGAAAGACGGAGTGACGGAAGAGGAACTTGATGCCAGAATGGAGTCCCTTTCGCCGGAAGACGTCATCAACATGCAGTATACGTCCGGCACAACCGGTTTTCCAAAAGGGGTCATGCTCACTCATAACAATCTTACTAATAATGCGTTCAATGTCGCAAAATGCATGGAAATGACCCATGAAGACCGGTTGTGCATTCCGGTTCCGTTTTTCCATTGCTTCGGCTGTGTCATGGGGACGCTTGCCTGTGTGACGGTAGGCGCCACGATGGTGCCGGTCCAGGAATTCAATCCGAAGGCTGTCTTGAAGACAATCGAACAGGAAAAGTGCACAGGAGTCCATGGCGTGCCGACAATGTTCATTGCGGAACTAAATGATGCCGACTTTGAAAGCTATGATCTTTCTTCTCTCCGGACCGGCATTATGGCTGGCTCAAACTGCCCGATTGAAGTGATGAAAGATGTCGTTGGGAAAATGGGTGTTGATCAAGTTACCATTGCTTACGGACAGACGGAATCCTCGCCGGTCATCACACAAACAAGGACAGATGATCCGATTGAACTCCGTGTATCTTCTGTCGGAAGGGCGCTCCCTGATGTGGAAGTGAAAATCGTGGAGCCCGGATCAAACCGGGAACTGCCGCCTGGCGAGCAGGGTGAACTGTGCACACGCGGCTATCATGTCATGAAAGGCTATTATAAAAACCCGGAAGCGACGAGCGAAGCCATTGATGAAGAAGGATGGCTCCATACAGGAGATCTTGCTGTGATGGATGAAAACGGCTATTTCAAAGTGACCGGCCGGCTGAAAGACATGATCATCCGCGGCGGTGAAAATATTTATCCGCGTGAGATTGAAGAGTTCCTTTACCAGCACCCTGATGTGATTGACGTCCAGGTCGTCGGTGTTCCTGATAAGAAATTCGGCGAAGAATTGATGGCATGGATTATTTTGAAGGAAGATTCGATGGTGGATGCAGAAGATATGAGAGACTTCTGCCGGGGAAAAATCTCCCACCATAAGATTCCGAGATACATTGAATTTACAGACTCGTATCCGATGACTGCTTCGGGAAAAATACAGAAATTCAAACTGCGCGAACAATCACTCGAGTTACTCCAACCAGAAGCATGATCTGACAATTAAATAGAATTTAACGGGCGCGGGCCAACTGTCCGCGCCAATTCCAGGGAGGGATGCAGTTGTTTAACAAAATATTGATTGCAAATCGGGGAGAAATCGCCTGCCGCGTCATCAGAACTTGCAAGAGAATGGGGATTCCCACTGTCGCAGTATATTCCGAAGCCGATAAGGCTGCACCTCATGTGAAAATGGCGGATGAAAGCTACTTGATTGGGAAACCGCGGGTGAATGAAAGCTACCTGAACATCGATAAGATCATTGAAACAGCGAAGCAGGCTGGAGCTGATGCGGTTCATCCAGGGTACGGCCTGCTTAGTGAGAACGCCAATTTTGCCAGACGGTGCCGTGAAGAAGGGATTACATTCATCGGCCCTTCTGCAGATGTGATCGCACTGATGGGAAGCAAAATTGAAGCCAGGAAGACGATGGAGGCAGCTGGTGTACCAGTCGTACCCGGTGTCACTAAGTCACTTGATGATGAAAATGAAGCGCTCCTTGCCGCTGAATCAATTGGATTTCCAGTCATGCTGAAAGCGTCAGCCGGAGGCGGCGGCATCGGCATGCAAATTGCAAAGGATGCCGATGAACTGCAAAAAGCGTTTGCCGGCAACCGTAAACGCGCACAGGATTTCTTTGGGGACGGGGCCATGTTCATTGAAAAAGTCATCGAACAGCCGCGCCACATTGAAATACAGGTGATCGCCGACAAAACGGGAGAAACCGTTTATTTATGGGAAAGGGAATGTTCCATCCAGCGGCGCCATCAAAAGGTCGTGGAAGAAGCGCCTTCTCCGTTCCTGGATGAAGATACCCGCACAAAAATGGGAGAGTCCGCTGTCAAAGCCGCAAAATCTATAGGCTATGAAAATGCAGGTACAATTGAATTTTTAGTGGATCACAATAAAAACTACTATTTCCTTGAAATGAATACAAGACTCCAGGTCGAACATCCGGTTACAGAAGAAATTACCGGAATAGACCTCGTTGAAGAACAGATCAGAATTGCAGCCGGGAACAATCTGAGCTTCAAGCAGGAAGATGTTCCATTAAACGGGCACAGCATTGAGACGCGCATCTACGCGGAAGACCCAAAAACGTTTTTCCCGTCACCAGGCAAAATCTCTGTGCTGGAACTTCCGGAAGGAGACAGAGTCAGGCATGAATTGGCTGTTGCCGGGGGGGATACCGTCACACCCTTTTATGACCCGATGATTGCCAAGCTTGTCGTATCAGGAGAAAACCGGGATGAGGCAATCCGCAAGCTTGAACAGGCACTATCAGAATATAAAGTGGAAGGAATCAAGACCAACATTCCGCTGCTCATCCAGGCAGTCGGCCATGAAGCATTCAAAAACGGAGACACGACAACCGACTTCATCGAGAAATATGTGAAGCCATTACAAACTACCAATAAAAAGTGAGGTTATCGAAATGAATGAAGTGAAAGCGAGTATGGCAGGAAACGTCTGGAAGCTTTTAGTGAAGCAGGGGGACACCGTTGAGGAAGGCCAGGATGTCGTCATCCTCGAATCAATGAAAATGGAAATTCCGATTGCTGCCGAAACCGGCGGCACCGTTGCGGAAGTAAAAATCAATGAAGGCGATTTCGTCAACGAAGAAGATGTCCTCGTCACACTTGAATAGAGATGGAGGTGGATTGACCGGAATGAACTATCCTGAAACCGTCACGATAAAAGAGGTGGGTCCGCGCGACGGACTGCAAAACGAGAAGACATTTATACCGACAGAGACAAAAATCGAATGGATCAACAAGTTATCAAAAAGCGGCCTCCGCTATATCGAAATTACATCTTTCGTAAATCCGAAGTGGATTCCGCAACTGAAAGACGCACGCGAAGTCGCACGCAGCATAACAAGATCAGAAGGTGTGACTTATGCAGCCCTTGTTCCCAATATGAAGGGGCTGGAATTCGCGCTTGAAGCTGATATAGATGAAGTGTCTGTCTTCATGTCTGCGAGTGAATCACATAACCGCAACAATATTAACAAATCCATAGAACAAACATTTCCTGTTCTGAAAGAAGTGACAGAGGAGGCGTTGAAAGCCGGGAAAACCGTCCGGGGCTATGTGTCAACCGTCTTCGGCTGCCCTTACGAAGGGGCAGTTGCCGCAGACCAGGTTGCGCGTGTATCCGAAACGCTTTTCGATATGGGCATAAGCGAACTGTCACTCGGGGATACGATCGGGGTCGCAAATCCCCGCCAGGTTCAGCAGGTCCTTGAATATTTAGCAAAGCGCATCCCGCTCGATCAGACGGCCGTCCATTTCCATAACACAAGGGGAACGGCCCTTGCCAACGTTTTAGCAGCGTTTGATTTTGGCATCACAACTGTCGACAGTTCCCTTGGCGGTCTCGGCGGCTGCCCGTATGCACCGGGCGCATCCGGAAATCTGGCGACAGATGACTTGCTCTACATGCTTGACGGCATGGGAATTGATACAGGAGCAAAACTCGATAAGCTGCTTGAAGCAGCAGGATACTTACAGGCAGAAACCGGGCGTGAACTTGTAAGCCATCAAATGCAGATTGTCAACGGCCAAAACGCAGAAAAAACAGTATAACCAGCAGGAGGCGATAGCTATCGAAACGAAAGCGAAGGAGGCAAACGACATGTCAGTCGAAGATACATTAAAAGAGCGCACCGAAAAAATCAAAAAGGGCGGCTCGGAAAAATACCATGAAAAAAATGCGGAAAAAGGCAAGCTGTTTGTAAGGGAACGGCTTGAGCTCCTGTTTGATGACGGGATTGATGTAGAAGATGCCTTTTTTGCCAATTCAGAGGCGGAAGGACTGCCTGCTGACGGTGTCGTCACCGGCATCGGCAAAGTGAACGGGCAAACTGTTTGTGTGATGGCAAATGACTCGACCGTCAAAGCGGGGTCATGGGGGGCACGGACGGTAGAGAAGATCATTAGAATCCAGGAAACCGCTGACAAATTGGGCGTGCCGATGCTTTATCTTGTCGATTCAGCCGGCGCCAGAATCACCGACCAGATTGAAATGTTCCCTGGCCGGCGCGGAGCGGGCCGGATTTTTTACAATCAAGTGAAGCTTTCGGGCAAAGTGCCGCAAGTGTGCCTGCTGTTCGGGCCTTCTGCTGCAGGCGGCGCGTATATCCCGGCTTTTTGCGATATCGTCGTCATGGTGGAAGGAAATGCATCCATGTATCTCGGTTCCCCGCGAATGGCTGAAATGGTTATTGGTGAAAAAGTGTCGCTTGAAGAGATGGGCGGCGCCCGTATGCACTGCACGACATCCGGCGTAGGTGATGTGCTTGTGAAAGATGAACAGGAAGCGTTGAGCTTTGCCCGCAGTTACCTTTCTTATTTTCCGGCAAGCTATACCGAGAAACCGGCAGAAGCGGCACCGGCAGAGCCGAAAGAATTTGAAAAAACGATAGAGGACTTGATTCCGGCCAATCAGAATGCGCCGTTCAATATGTATGATTTCATCGACAGACTGATCGATGAGGAATCATTCTGTGAAATCAAGAAGCTGTTTGCGCCTGAACTGATTACAGGACTGGCGAGAATGGACGGAAAAACGGTTGGAATCATCGCCAACCAGCCGCGTGTGAAAGGCGGGGTGCTGTTCCACGACTCAGCCGACAAGGCCGCTAAATTCATCACGCTTTGCGACGCTTTCAACATTCCGCTGCTGTTCCTTGCCGATATCCCTGGCTTCATGATTGGGACGAAAGTGGAGCGGGCCGGCATCATCCGCCACGGCGCAAAAATGATTGCAGCCATGAGCGAAGTGACCGTGCCGAAAATTTCCGTCATCGTGCGAAAAGCATACGGAGCTGGATTATACGCCATGGCAGGACCTGCATTTGAGCCGGATTGCACCCTGGCCTTGCCGACAGCGCAAATTGCCGTCATGGGCCCGGAAGCGGCGGTAAATGCCGTATATGCCAATAAGATCGCATCCCTTCCGGAAGAAGAGCGGCCAGCTTTCATTCAGGAAAAACGGGAGGAGTACAAGGAAGATATCAATATTTATCATCTTGCATCTGAAATGATCATTGATGATATCGTAGCCGGCAATAAGCTGCGGGATGAGTTGATCACCCGTTTTGCAGCTTATGAATCAAAAAATGTGACATTCACAGACCGAAAGCACGGTGTATACCCCGTCTAAAAATAAAGAAACTTTCCGCTTTCTTATACAGTAAAACAGCCCCCTGGATCGAATTCCAGGGGGCTGTTGTTAAGCCGGCGCTCCGCCGGTTTCGCTGCCAAGTTTCCTGATTGCTTCCACAACCTCAGGATTTTCAAGTGATGATAAATCACCTGCATCTTTGTTAAGGTATGCTGCTTTTATAGCCCGGCGCATCACTTTTGCGTTCCGGGTCTTCGGCAGGTCATCCACAAAGTGAATTTCTTTCGGCTTCAGTGCTTTCCCGAGCTTCGTTGCAACAAGAGCGATCAGCTCCTGTTTGATTTCCTCTGATGGTGCATATCCATCATTCAAAACAGCAAAGCAAACCGCCGCTTCACCTTTCACATCATCAGGAATGCCAATCGTACCCGCTTCGATGACACCATCATGGTCAACAAGAATGGACTCCATTTCGGCAGGTCCGAGCCGTTTGCCGGCGACATTCAGGATGTCATCCGAGCGGCCGGTGATCGTCCAAAATCCGTCATCATCCTTAATCACCCAATCTCCGTGCACCCACGTATCTTTCCAGCGGCTCCAGTACGCATCTTCATACCGTTCCGGCTCTTTCCAGAAACCTCTTGTCATACCGACCCACGGTTTTTTAATAACCAGCTCACCGACCTCATTCAATACGCTCTCCCCATTCTCGTTATAGACGTGAACATCCATGCCCGGGAGCGGTGAATTGAATGTGATCGGGGCAATTGGCTTCAATAAAACATTTCCGAGAATGCCACCTGATATTTCCGTTCCGCCGGAATAGTTGAAGATCGGCACCTTTTTCTTGCATACCGATTCAAACAGCCACATCCACGGCTCCGGGTTCCATGGTTCACCAGTTGAGCCGATGACCCGCAGCGTGGAAATGTCATGGCGTTCCACCCAGTCCTCGCCGTGTTTCATCAACGAGCGGATAAGGGTAGGGGATATGCCTAAATGTGTAACCCGGTGTTTTTCAACAAGTTCCCATAACCGGTCTGGCTTCGGATAATCAGGGGTTCCTTCAAACATGACGATCGAAGCACCGTTCAGCAAGCCACCGAATACGAGGAAAGGACCCATCATCCAGCCCATGTCAGTATACCAGAATAAAGTGTCACCCTGTTTGACGTCCATTCCGAAACCGGCATCGAATGCTGACTTGAACGGGAAGCCGGAATGAGTATGAACAGCTCCTTTAGGTTTTCCGGTTGTTCCGGATGTATAGATCAGCATCATCGGATCCTGGCTTTCCATCTTTTCGGTTATGACAGGGCTTTCATTCTTGCGGTCGATAAGATCATCCCAGTACAAATCGAGATTCTCATTCCACTTCGTCATCGTTCCAAGCCGTTTGACGACGACAACCTTCTCAATAGAAGGAGATAATGCTGCTGCCCGGTCAGCCTCGTCTTTCATGGCGATTTCCTTGCCGCGGCGCATGAAGCCGTCAGCTGTGATCAGCATTTTTGCTTCAGATGCATTTATCCTGGCAGCAACAGCCTCTGCGCCGTATCCAGAAAAAGCAGGAGAGAAGATTGCCCCTATTTTTGCCGATGCCAGCATCGCAATGACCGTCTCAGGAATCATCGGCATATAAATCGCAATGACATCACCTTTGCGAATACCTGACGCTTTAAGACCGCCTGCCGCCTTTGTTACCGCTTCATCCAGCTGTTTATAGGTGTACGTGACGGTTTCTCCGCTGTCGCTTTCCCAGATAAGCGCGGTTTTGTTATCATATTCGGGCGATTTCGCCCATTTTTCAACAGCATTATGTGTGACGTTCAGTTTACCTCCGACATACCATTCGGGCCATTTCATTCCTTTTGGTGTTTCAAGTGTCTGACGGTAAGACTGGAACCATTGGATTCCAAGCGCTTTTTCCGCTTCCGTCCAGAACCATTCGACATCTTCCATAGACTTTTTCAGAAATTCATCGTAATCCGAGAAGCCTAACGCTTTCACCCATTGGTACATACGCGACGACTTAACTGTGTCTTCATCTGGAAACCAAACTGGATCAATTGACAATCGAATCCCCCCAAAGCTATAGTAATAAAGTATTAGAACATTCTGAAAAATGCCGCTATCCTTATTGTATAATAAATGAAGCTTCTTTTAAAAAATTTAGGCTCTTCTAAAGTTTGTTATTGATTTTTGCTTAAATCGAACAAATGTTCCAAAGTGGTGCATAAGACATTCTCGTTGGAAAGTTTATGCCCGATGGCTTTGTCTAATTGCTCTTTTGTTAATCGTCCCATTCCTAACGTCTGTGAATAGGTCAGGATATTTGGCGTACCTTTAAAACCTATGCCGCTGAAAAGGATATTTCCATTGACCAGTTTAAATCTGACGGTAAAATTCGCACCAAGGGTCTATATCACATCCAGAACATCAACAACTAGCACCGAAGACTGAAAGGTTGGATACAGCGCTTTAACGGTGTGGCGACCAAGTATCTGAAAAATTATCTGCGTGGTTTCAAGTGTTAGAGAGCATCCATCACCAGCGAAATGAAGTCACAATGAACGAAATGATCTAAGTTTAATGTATAAAGGCTATTTCTTTATTCAACGGAGCAGAAGAGTTGAAGAAAGCTAAGCCGAATTGGGAATTAGAGGTGATATTTATTTGTACGAAGTAGAATTGAAAAATCTTATTAAAAATAAAAGTGTCCATAAATTATCTGGAACCTCTGAAGAGAAAGTAAGAGAGATTGAAAACACATTAAATACGAATTTACCTGATAGTTATAAGTGGCTATTGAAGAATTATAGCTCAGTTAGCTTTGAAGGATTAGATATTGATGGTATTGGCTTGGACGATGTTCATATAAGTTTAGACAACACACTGGATTGGAAAGAGTACGATATTCCAGATGGTTATGTTGTAATATTTAAACCTGGCGCAGATTGGATTTATTGTTTGGATACAAAGCAAATGGAAAATGGAGAATGCCCAGTTGTTGCTTGGTATCAGGGTGAACATAAAGGCGAACAAGAAGCTGAAAATTTATATGATTTTATAAAAGATCAATTGGAATTAACTGAATAAGCTTCTTCAATAAACGGGGGCGTTAGTTCGATAAGACAATAAAATCAAACAGAACTTCCAATTTTATGGAAGTTCTGTTTTTTTCTTTAAATATCAATATTAAACTTTAACAGACATCCATGCAAAATTTTTTGGCACATAAATGAATGAAAACAACCAAAATTTAAATTGAAAACCTGCTTTTCATTGGAAAAACAAAGCTGGTGAAGGATAAGACCTTTTGATATCGAACAACTTGTAAGTGGATATTTTGCGTTGGGAGGGATAAAAATTGACTCAAAAATTGGCGGTTGCAATTATGCACGGAATCGGCAGCCAGCGTGAAAATTATGCTGATGCTTTCATTACTGCTATTAGGGACGCCTTTAAAAGAAAGGCGGAGCCGTATATTGAAGATCCGGAAGAGGCAATCGTGATTGAACCGGTTTACTGGGCTGATGTTTTTGAGGAAGATGAAGACCGCTTATATAGGAACTTAGTTGAAGCAAACGACCTCCATTATAAGGATTTGCGTCGTTTCGTCATTCATTTCCTGGCAGATGCAATTGCGTATCAGCCGGTAGAAACAATTGAGCATAACTATGAACGGGTTCATGAAAAAGTGGGGGGTACCCTTACAAGTCTTGCAGAAAAAGCAGGCCCAAGAGCACCGTTATGCATGATTTCCCACAGTCTAGGCAGCGTTATTGCAGCAAATTTCCTGTATGATCTCCAGTACCGGCGGGAAAGATGCAGCTTTTTAAGAGAAGATGCGGTTCCGATTGAAAAAGGGGATACGCTGATGCTTTTCTTCACGATGGGCTCACCGCTGCCGCTTTGGAGCTTAAGATATAATGACTTTGCCCGGCCCATCCGCATTCCATCACCTGTATTGAGGGATTTTTATGAGCGCGCAGAAGGACAATGGCTCAACTTCTATGACAGGGATGATATCCTTGGCTATCCGCTTAAGACTTTAAATGAAGAGTTCTCCAAATCTGTTACGGAAGACTTTGAAATCAATGCCGGTAACCTGCTGCGAAATTGGAACCCTGCATCTCATTACGGTTATTTGAAAGATAAGGATGTTATAGAACCGATAGCAGATCAGTTGATCCGTGCCTGGCAGCAAGTAAATAATTATGTCTGAGAAACGTTAACAGAATAAAACATACTGATCTCTGAAAGACAAGAAAGACCCCGTAATTTAACATAATAATGTTATGTAAACTAATTCAAGAAATATAGTGCAGTCACTGGTGAGTGATGTGGAGTAAGAAGCAATAACAGCAAATCAGCCTGGGAGAAAACATTATTAAGTAAACCTTAAAAATGTTTTTGATAAGGACCAAATAAAGCAGCGTCGACATAAACACACTATAGAAAGTTAAATTAATCAGAATAAATGAATCAACAAACCGGAATTTTTGATAGCCAAATAATTATGAGATTCAGCAATTAGTTAAGTTAAACTGAATGCCAGTCTGATGATAAAATTCGGATTGAGATGTTAAAATGCATAGCAGCAGAACATTAAATAGATGCTGGCCGGATCATAAATTTTAATTTTGTCTCACTATCAAAAGTATACTTAGTTTTTGATACGTAATTCCTGATTTAATTATAACTTCCGATAATATATATTATGTTAACCCCATATAAATTTTTACAGAACGGCAAGTATCACCTTTACTTCCTATTCTCAACCATATCCGGCATCAGTCTCCTCTTATGTTCCTCATAGTCATTGGATACGACATTATAACTTTCGGTTGCATTCAATAACTTCTTGGTTTTTGATAAAAATTACAGTTGCGTCCTAATAATTAATTCATTTGGAGATCAGTTAACGCAATCGTATTCAGGCAATTTCAGTGCAATAAAACGTCCCTTGCTCTTAGGTAGACTCATTAGTAGGATTAATAATCATTATTTACATAAAAAAACTGACTCAAAGTCTTTGAGCCAGTTACCGAAACAAAAAATGTAAAAAAATTACATTTAAAGATAAATTGTCAGGTCATTTGCTGCTCATTTACCTATAATATTATGCATTATCTAAAGCAGTCAGCAAATTCAATTCACCTAAAAACGAGGATAGTTCTTCAGTTGACTTTAATTTAAAAGAATACCCATAAGGAATTGGCGTTGTTCCGTTGTTAATTCGTTTAGGATAGTTCTTTAAAGCTGTACTATGAGTTAATCCCTTAGCAAAATTATCTAACAATAAAGAGTTCACTACAGTCTCTGGGTTTAATGCAAGAGTTATTTCCTTATTAGGCAATAAATACACTAATTCCTTGGTTTGAAAATTTTCAAATTCTATCGCTTTCGGCGTTTCACTTTTCACTGTAAAATTATGTGATTTAAAGAGTTGCACCAATTCTTCCACTATTTCATCTCCTCCAAATCCGTCTATTTCATCAATTTTTAAAAGTGAGTCTTCTATTGCTCTCCATCTAAAATTTCGGTAACACTAACATTATCAAACTCGAAGTCACGTACTTTTTCTTGTACATCTAATACCCTGTTTTTTTGTTCTTCATTTAATTCACCACTAGCTAATGCCTCGTCTATATATTTTAAAACAAGCGACTTCTCTAAATATAGATTGTTTGTCACCAGATTTACGTATGCAGCCCCGACTTGGTTTTTATCTGTCAGTTCAACGTAAGTTTTTAATGTACTAACCCAGGACTTATAAAGGCCTAATCTTGCACCCTTGAATCCTTTCGCGATCTCTAATGCTTTTTGGCTTTGTTCTAAAGCGGCAGCCGGATCATCTAAAACAGTCAGAGTAGAGAGACTTAAATATGACCACCCTGCAGGTTCTTTTTGGTATTTCACTACCTGTTCCCGGGCCTGTTTTGCATCTTCAAATTTCCCTTGGGAAGCATAAGTGTTACCTAACCTCTGCCAAGCCAGTGGATCATTGGGCTTTAACTTCAACGCCTTTTTATTTTCACTTACAGATTTATCATATTCGTTATTGTGGTAATAATATAAAGCTAGTCTTAAACGGGCTTCCGCATCTTCTTCATTATCCTTTGTATACTTTTCCAATCTTGAAATCTTTTCTTCCATACTCTCTGATTTTTTGCTGCTGGGGTTTTCCCTGGCAAAAATATTAAGCGATATTAAAGCGATAACAATAACGAATGAAAGACCAAGCAGTGATATTATCCACTTACGTGACGTACCCAATTTACCTTCTCCCTTTTTATTTTATTGTAACCGTCAAGTAGTTTTGAACAGTTTTTGCTCATTAAGTTTGAACACTTTCTGCTTCAAAAATTGTTCTCCGGTTTTTAATTCTGTAACTCTCTCCGTTTAAATGGATTACTTCTACTTT
>NZ_LWBL02000055.1 GCF_001644195.2 Bacillus marinisedimentorum
TTTTCTGTATACTTTTTTGAATTTTTCCATTACGATGAAAATGGTAGAAATTTGATTAAAAAAACAGGAGGTTGTCAGCATGCAAAAAAGGATGACATTTTCAAAAACGGAAGCGGGAGGGGTCATGCTCGGCTAATCTCTTGGATTTGAGAAGATGACGGCAAGCTCCTGCTCACTTCCGTTCAGCAAATGTTTACAAGCAGTTGCGAATACGGATGCAGGAGGATTTTATTTTGAAAAAGAATACACTTGCACATCACAATATACGTATGTTGTTTTGGATAAATCTATTTGGAACGGCAAGCTTTATCGAACCGGTATTGACGCTGTTTTATCTGGAACGGGGGCTGACAGAGCAGCATATCCTCTGGATAATGATGTTCTGGAGCGGCTCTGTGCTGATTGGTGAATTGCCGACGGGGATATATGCCGACCGGTTTGGCGCCAAGATCTCCTTCATGACAGGATCGGCTGTCCGCTTCATTAGCATCGTCCTGTTATTCTATGCTGCGGAGCCGTGGCAGTTTTTCCTTTATAGTTCATTGAACGGCATTTCGGTCACATTTTTTTCAGGTGCTGAAGAAGCACTTATTTATGAATCACTCAAACGGTCCCGTGAACAGCATCTGATGGACAGGGCAATGGGAAATATCAGGTCTGCCGTATTTTTGACAAGTATCGTCACGGTACTGGCCGGAGCTTATCTGGCAAAGGATTTGACGGATCAGCAATTTCACATGTTGATTGTCCTTGGAATGGTTTTTCATGCCGTGGAGTTTTTTCTGCTGTTTTTTGTAAGACAGCCGCCCGGAGAACAATCATTCCGTGGTAATCCGTTTGCTCATATTACAACCGGTATTCAGGTAATCTGGAGCACGCCGCCGCTTTTCTGGCTGTTCTTGAATGTCAGTATTGTCTTTATCACAGCCGGCGCTGTTTTTGAGAACTTTGATCAGCCGTTTTTGACGAAGGCCGGCCTCCCGGTTGAATGGATCGGCGCATTTTATGCTCTATCCGCACTGCTGGGTTTTGCTGTTTCCCGGTCAATTGGTTTGATCACATCCAGGGTGCCGCATGTCGTGATCATGTATGTGACTGGCATAGGTGCGGCAGCAGGATTACTTTTAGCCGGATTGCTCGGCTGCAGCCTTCTCACTGCAGGTGCCATCTTTTTTGGGCTCAGGCTGATAAGGGCCGTTCGCGATCCGGTTTATTCACAGCTCACGAATGATTGGATACCTTCAGGCAGCAGGGCGACAACACTTTCGCTGTTATCGATCATCGATTCTGTCCTTGATCTGGTCATTTTCGGCATGTTATCAGGTCTGGCGGACAGCGGGCTTTCCATTGTGTTTCTTGCAGCCGCAGCCATTGCTTTAATCGGTGCACTCATACCCGTCAAGAAAGCACCTGCCGGGAAAGAAGCAAATGGAGAGCTGAAACCGGATACACGGAATGGTGCATTTTAATTGGAAGTTTTGTGAGAGAAGGGAGTGCCCGGCAATTGCCGGGCATTTCTGCTGTTTTTGGCGGCATAGGTACAATGCAGGCGGAATTTTCATACTATGGTTATGAATGCACAGAGGAGGCGATATTATGAGAGAAGGCCAAATTCATAACCGGGTCGATGATTTGGAGACGGCGGAGTATGAACCAGATGAATCCCGAGGGGGTCCGTGGGCATTCCCGGTGAAATCTGAATTAGAAAGGGGAACGCTGAAAGTATACGGTTCGGGAAGTGTTTTTGTTGTCCCTGACATGGCCGTAATTTCATTCGGAATCATGACGGAATCAGAAAATGTAACAGAAGCCCAGCAGGCAAATGCCGAAAAAGCGAACCGGCTGGTGGCGGCACTCAGACAAATGGGCATTGCAAAAAATGATATCAAAACGGCAGGATATACAATCGTGCCCCGCTATGACTTTGTCGAAGGGAAACAAGTTTTCCGTGCGTATGAAGTAAGGCACCGGTTCGAAGTGCAGGTAAGGGATGTGTCTATGGCCGGAAGGGTCATTGATCTGGCTGCTGCATCAGGGGCAAACATTGACTATGATGTTGAATTCAGGCTGTCGAATGAAGAAAAATATTATCGGAAAGCGCTGCAGCGAGCTGCTATCGATGCGGGAAAAAAGGCGGAGGCCGTCTCCATGAGTGCAGGCCTGCGGCTTATTCGCATACCGGAATCCATCACTGAATTGCCGGCATCAAGACCAGAGCCAAAGTATGTTCAGGCCTTTGCTGCCCAGATGGAAAGTGCCACCCCTGTTGAACCGGGACGGCAGGAGATTGAAGCCAGGGTGGAATCCGTTTATCGATACTGTTGATGTGATTGCCTGGCAATTGCCAGGCAACTCCCAGGCAACAGAAACCAAACGTCTTACCTCTGACCCTGTTTATGTTAGAATGGACGGGGTATACATACAAGTAGGTTTAATTTAGACAGGGAGGTTACATATTTATGGGTTCTTTAGATGGACAAGTGGTAGTGATCACAGGGGCGAGCAGCGGAATTGGAGAGGCGACAGCCGAAAAGCTGGCAGGTGAAGGTGCGAAGGTCATGCTGGCGGCCCGCCGTGAAGAGCGCTTAAAGGAAATCGCTGATCAGATCCGGACAAAGGGCGGCGGTGAGATTGATTTTAAGACGACAGATGTGACGTCAAGACAGGATGTTGAAGAATTGATTGCCTATACAAAAGAAACGTTCGGCCCTGTCGATGTTTTGTTTAATAATGCCGGTTTGATGCCGCTCTCGTTAATGGATAAAGTCAAAGTGGAAGAATGGGAGCGTATGGTCGATGTCAATATCAAAGGTGTCCTATATGGGATTGCGGCTGTTCTTCCTGACATGAAGGAGCGCAACACCGGCCATATCATTACGACGTCATCTGTAGCGGGCCATGAAATCTTCCCGGGCAGCGCTGTATACAGCGGTACGAAATTTGCTGTCAGAGTCGTAATGGAAGGGCTGAATAAAGAACTTGCCCGCACAAACATCAAGTCAACGAGCATTTCGCCTGGAGCGGTTGCAACAGAATTGACCCAGACGATTACGGATGAAGATATTTTGAGCGGGTTTGCCAAGCAGCAGATGACACCTCTTCAGAGTGAAGATATAGCGAATGCTGTTTACTACGCCATAAGCCAGCCTGAAGGTGTCGAAGTGAATGAAGTCATTGTCCGGCCGACGTCTCAAGGCTAATTGGATACCATTCAACCAGGGACATGAAAGAAGGGGCCGCCGATCGGTCCCTTTTCTTTAATATGTAAGAAAGTTTTTAAGCAAGATCAACGTCTAGCTGCGAGCCCTGGCGGCTATCGTCATAAGCAGGACCGCCCCATGAAGGGAAAAAGCGTCCTTCCTTGTGCGGCCCTGTTTATGCGTACGCCGCTGAGCAAGGGTTCTCCGCATTTCGAATTGTCAGCTTCAGGCGTAAGCGGCTAGTGATCCCCTCCGGAAAGGAAAACCGCCTTCCTGCGGGCACCCCCGCTAAGCGGGCGCTTTGCGCTTTCCTATGTGCATTTTTGAAAAAACGGTCAGCGTACCTCAAGGCTGCACCAGCTTTCGCCGTTTTGTAAGAAATGGTTTTCGTATTCATCCTCACTTATAGTAAAATGGAAGGTGATAGTTGGAAACGTTTTCAATAAGGCGGTGGTATTATGCAAAAAGCATTGCGTCACGCAAAGATTCGGGAACTGATCACAGCCCATGAGGCAGAAACACAGGATCAAATTACAGAGATGCTGAGGGAAGCGGGTTTTTCGGTGACCCAGGCAACCGTTTCGAGGGATATAAAAGAACTCCAGCTTGTCAAAGTGCCCATGAAAAACGGCCGGTCACGCTACAGTCTTCCGGCTGACCAGAGCTATCAGCCGCTCCATAAGCTGCGGCGGGCGCTGCAGGATGCGTTTGTCCAGAGCAGTTCGGTCGGGCAGTTGGTCATCCTTAAAACGATGCCGGGAAATGCTCATGTGATTGGTGCCCTTCTCGATGAATTGGATTGGGAAGAAATGATGGGAACAATATGCGGAAATGATAACTGCCTAATCATATGCCGCGAGGAAGTTGATGCCGTAACCCTTGAGGAACGGCTCCATAAAATGCTCGATGTTGAAACGAGGCAGGATGATGAAACAATTCTTATGTTCGATTAACTGGCCCTTCTTTTAAAGAACAGGGTCTTTTTTGTGTAGATGTTCTGCAATCTCGTGTGGAACAGTAAGATATTTTTTTAAAATGAAAGCGATATCGACACAAATCGACTATTGACGACATGGTTCCTCCTCGTTAAAATAGTAACTATAAATTCCAAGTCAAAGCATCTTCCATATGCACTGAAACAAAGTCCTGACAGTTCCGGAATGCTTCTGTGAAAAGCCGGACCGCAGGTAGTAACAGTTCTTTTTATAATCTTCGTGTCTAAAGCTTCGGCGTGCAGTCCTTTGACCGCGCTGAAGCTTTTTTATTGTTGGCTGTGTTAAAGCGCAATGTTGTTTTTTTACACTAGTTGATTGGAGTGGAAGGTGCGAAACTCCTCGAAAATAAAAACCAATTTTCTTCGTGCGGTGTCAATTCGAGGAAGCTTATTCAATGTCCTGCGGGACTAGCGGGACAGGTGAGACCCCGCAAGAGCGATAGCGATGAGGAGA
>NZ_LWBL02000056.1 GCF_001644195.2 Bacillus marinisedimentorum
TTGTGCCCTTGGGTGAAAGCGAGTACCTGCAACGGAAATCAACACTAGCGTTTAACAGAGCCTTATTGTTAAGGGAATTATAAAATGTAAGCGTTGTGGATAAAAAGACAGAAGGGAATCGTCCAGCTCCAGGCGCCAGCGGCCATCGTCATAAGCGGTGATCCCCTCCGGAAGGAAAGATCGCCTTCCTGCGGGTACCCCCGTTAGGCGCGCGCGTTGCGCATTTGTTCTTTTCACAGTGGCCAATTTTTTAGGGCGGCTGCCCTCTGTCTTCGCCTGCAGGTTCGCCAATCGGAGAGGTTTCTCTATATAGGCGTTTCTTTACCTGTTTGGCATAAGCGGCGCAGAATTTTCAGCTGGAACGAAACTTCATTGTTAACTGTACTAGTGAAACCTATATAACTGTTTCGTTTATGCAAAAAACCCGGCACTGGAAAAAAGGTGCCGGGCTTTTTGCTGGGAATCCGGCATCTTCCTTTTTTATTTTCTGAATAATAGTTCTTTTTTGTTCAAAAATCCGACACATTCTATCGTTATACAACAGAGAAACGCTGGTATATGGACGTTTATTAAAACAATACAAGTTTTATTCATTATCTTGCATGAACATTTAACAAAGTGAGAAATTTTACACAGTTCCTTTGTAAACGCTTTCACTTCCGTTGTTCCAATTGGGGCTATCATAAAAGCTGTAGAGGATAACAGTACTTGAAAAGGAGGCATCTTTTATGAAACACCCGCTCCATGTTACATCGGAAATCGGGGAGTTAAAGACAGTGCTTTTGCATAGGCCAGGCAAAGAAGTGGAAAACTTAACGCCTGAATGGCTGCACCGTCTGCTCTTTGATGATATTCCCTTTTTACCTGCTGTCCAGAAGGAACATGATTATTTCGCAAGTACGCTGCAGAACAGAGGGATTGAAGTTCTTTACCTGGAAACGCTGGCTGCTGAAGCTCTTCATAGTGAGGAAATCAAAACAAAGTTCGTGGAACAGATTCTTGCGGAATCAAAGGCGAATGTGAACGGATCCTACTTGACGCTGAGGGAATACCTGCTCGCGATGACACCTGACAGGCTTGTAGATAAAGTGATGTCCGGGATATTGAAGTCAGAAATTCCTTCTTCGAAAAAAAAGCATCTGTATGAAATGATGCCGGACCATTACCCGTTTTATCTCGACCCGATGCCGAATCTTTATTTCACCCGCGACCCGGCTGCTGTGATCGGCGACGGCATTACCATCAATAGAATGAGAGAAGGAGCACGGCGGCGGGAGTCAATGTTCCTTTCTTATATCATCCATCACCATCCGCGTTTTGCCAGCCACAATATTCCGATTTGGACCGACCGGGATTTTGAGTTTGCGATTGAGGGCGGGGACGAGCTGGTGCTGAGTAAGGATACTGTTGCTGTAGGCGTAAGTGCGCGTACCTCTGCCCGGGCGATTGAACGGCTGGCTGTAAATTTGTTCAAGAAACAAAAAGAAATCACGAGAGTAATGGCGGTTGAAATTCCAAAGACCCGTGCTTTCATGCATCTTGATACCGTCTTTACGATGGTCGATCATGATAAATTTACGATTCATCCTGCGATTGAAGGCCCGAATGGAGACATGAATATTTTTATCCTTGAAAAAGGAGAAGATGAAGATTCGGTTACAATCAGTACCCGCACCAACCTGACTGAAACGCTGAAAGAGGTGCTCGGTCTTGATGACATCGTTCTTATACCGTGCGGAGGCGGTGATGAAATCGCGTCAGCAAGGGAGCAGTGGAATGATGGATCGAACACCCTTGCAATCGCACCTGGGGTCGTTGTCACTTATGACCGGAACTATGTATCCAATGAACTGCTGCGCCAGCATGGCATCGAAGTGATTGAAGTGCTCAGCTCCGAACTTTCAAGGGGCAGGGGCGGACCGCGCTGCATGAGCATGCCGATAATGCGCGAGGACCTCTAAATCAGCTGTTTCTTTGATTGACTGCAAAAAAATTCAAATGAAAGAGGGAATTTTAAATGGCTGTTACTGAAAAAATTGATTTGACTGGAAGAAACTTTCTCACATTGAAGGATTTTTCCCCTTCCGAAATCAACTATTTGATTGATCTTGCAGCAGATTTGAAAGATAAGAAAAAAAACCGCATCCAGCACCGCTATCTTGAAGGGCAGAACATTGCATTGCTTTTCGAAAAGCCGTCAACGAGAACGCGCTGCGCTTTTACGGTGGCCTGCGCCGATCTCGGTGCCCATCCGGAGTATCTCGGCAAAAATGATATTCAATTCGGCAAGAAAGAGTCCGTTGAAGATACAGCAATCGTTCTAGGGCGCATGTTCGATGGGATTGAGTTCCGCGGTTTCAAACACGAGACGGTTGAAGGGCTTGCCGCTCACGCCGGTGTCCCTGTATGGAACGGTTTGACAGACCAATTTCATCCGACACAGATCCTTGCCGACTTCCTGACAGTAAAAGAGCAGCTTGGCAGACTTGAGGGTGTGAAGTTCGTTTATGTCGGAGACGGCCGCAACAATATGGGCAACAGTCTGCTGATCGGCGGTGCCAAAGTTGGAATGGACATCCGGATATGTGCACCGAAAAGCCTCTGGCCGTCTGATGAAATTGTGGAGTATGCAAGAGATACAGCGAAAGAGACAGGTGCGGTGGTCACTCTGACAGAGAGCATCGATGAAGCGGTTAAAGATGCAGATGTTATCTACACGGACGTCTGGGTTTCAATGGGCGAAGAAGACCAGTATGAAGAACGGATCAACCTTTTAAGACCATATCAGGTAAATATGGACATGCTCGAAAAGACAAATAATCCAGCTGTCATGTTCCTCCATTGCCTGCCGTCTTTCCATGATTTGAATACGGAGGTCGGCCGTGACATGCATGAAAGGTTCGGTCTTGCCGAATTGGAAGTGACAGATGAAGTATTCCGCAGCCGCCACTCATTTGTGTTCGATGAAGCGGAAAACAGGATGCATACCATTAAAGCTGTCATGGCGGCCACTAACGCCGACCTGTAAAAACGGGCTTAGTATTGTATTTGAATGTTGAGGTGATAAAAATATGAAACAGAAAAAAATAGTGATTGCACTGGGCGGCAATGCAATCCAGTCGGGGGATGCCACGGCGGCAGCCCAGCAAAAGGCACTTGTTGAAACTGCCAAACAGCTGGTGAAAATAATAGATGACGGGTTTGACATCATCATTACTCATGGAAACGGGCCGCAAGTGGGAAACCTGCTCCTTCAGCAAAAAGCGGCCGACAGCGAGAAGACACCGGCAATGCCGCTTGATACATGCGGAGCGATGAGTCAGGGGATGATCGGCTACTGGATGCAAAATGCTGTCGATCTGGCACTAAAACAGGCGAACATTAAAAAAGAAGCGGCGACAATCATTACAAGGGTTGTCGTTGACAGCAAAGATGAGGCATTCAAGAACCCTACGAAACCGATTGGCCCTTTTTACGGGGAGGAAGAGGCAAGGAAACTGATGACGGAACAATCCCTTACCTTTAAAGAGGATGCCGGCCGCGGCTGGCGCAGGGTCGTGCCGTCCCCCCAGCCGGTCAGCATCAGTGAAGCATCGATCATCAATGAACTTGTTGATAACGGCCATATTGTCATCGGTGTCGGCGGCGGAGGTATTCCGGTGGTAGAGACAGAGGAAGGTATGATCGGTGTTGAAGCTGTCATCGACAAGGACTTCGCCTCACAGAAGCTGGCTGAACTGGTAGAGGCCGACATGTTGCTCATTCTGACCGCAGTTGACCAGGTTTCCATCCATTTCAATAAGCCGGACCAGGAAGGGCTGGATGACATTTCTCCTGAACAGATCAGAAGGTATATAGATGACGGGGAATTTGCACCTGGCAGTATGCTCCCGAAAGTTGAAGCGGCTGTCAAATTCGCTGAATCCCGCCCGGGCAGGGAAGCAGTCATCACATCGCTTGATAAAGCTTATGAAGCACTTTACGGACTGGCCGGCACACGCATCATGAAAACGGCAGAGCAGGTCAGCTGAAGAAAGGGGGCCCGGCGGCAAGCCGGGGTTCCTCCTTATCTTTTGATAGGGGCAAAATTCTGTTGATTGGCTTGAGAAATTCTCCAAACGGTGAGGATTCAGAAAAGATTATTAAACGTCTGCGAAATGGGGGGACAGTAGGGAACACACCTAAGCGGCCATGGTGAGCCTAAAGAACCTATGCTATACATCCCTAGCAATGCATAGGCCAGCATGTCCCTGTACCTGCTTCAGAATTTACTCTCCCTTAGGAGATTGCAACAATGATAATGAAATCACTTTTCACTAGAAGAGATGAATGAAGAAAGCAAGCATTGGTGGTGAAGCAAATGAAATTGCTTGATGAAGCGAAGCTGAAGCAATCTCTCCAACAGATTGAGAATCAAAGTATAGAAGCGCTGAAAGAACTTGTCCGCATTCCCAGTGTGATTGGGGATCCGGCACCAGCGGCGCCATTCGGAACAGCGATTGGAGAAGCTTTGACGAACGTGCTGGAATTGTGCAGCCGGCTTGGGTTCAGGACATATCAGGATCCAGAAGGATATTACGGGTATGCGGAAATCGGTGAAGGACGTGAAATGGCCGGGATCCTGGGTCATCTTGATGTTGTGCCGCCAGGGAGTATTGGTGACTGGGACACCGGGCCCTTTGATCCTGCAGAACGGGAAGGAAAATTATTCGGACGCGGCACTCAGGATGATAAAGGGCCCGTCATCGCTTCAATTTTTGCCGCCCGGGCCCTAATGGATCAGGGTGTAACGTTCCATAAACGGCTTCGTTTTATTTTCGGGACAGACGAGGAGACGTTATGGCGCTGCATGGAAAAATACAAGGAAAAAGAAGAGGCTCCACATATGGGGTTCACGCCTGATTCGGTATTTCCGCTTGTATATGCGGAAAAGGGCCTGCTCCAGGTTCACTTGACAGCACAAAATACATCAACACTCCGCATCTCCGGCGGCTCAGCGTTCAACGCGGTTCCCGACAGCATCATTTACCGTGGGGACAATCAGGAACGAATCAAGGCTGAACTCGATAAGAAAGGTTACCCATACAACGAGGTACACGATGGTTTGGAGGTTATCGGAAAAGCGGCGCATGCACAGGCGGCAGAAAAAGGCGTAAATGCAATAAGCCGGCTGGCCATCGCCCTCTACAATGCGGGATTTGATTCAAAAGCAATCCGCTTCATCGCAGAACTGGCAGAAGATGATCCTCATGCCGAAGCGATTTTTGGGACTTGTGAAGATAAGCATTCCGGCAAGCTGAAGTTCAATATCGGCAAAATGATGCTCAATGAAGAATTTGAACAGCTGTCCATCGATATCCGGATACCGGTTACAGTCCGAAAGGAGGAAGTGGTTGAAAAGTTGTCCAGCGCAGCCTCGAGGTTCGGACTGGACTATGAAGAGTTCGATTGGCTGAAATCCATTTATCACCCGCTCGATCACCCGTTAATTGAAACGCTGCTGGAAGTATATCGGGATGAGAGCGGTGATACTTCATCTGAGCCGATTTCATCAGGCGGCGCAACATATGCGCGTGCCATTGATAATTGCGTTGCTTTTGGCGCCCTGTTTCCATGGAATGAGAAGGTTGAACATCAGCCGAATGAACATATCGTTTTGAAGGATTACAGGAAAGCCATGCACATATATGCCAAAGCGATTTATAAATTGACGCAGGGATAAGGAGGGTTATCGATGAAACGTTTTAAAATGCCGACCGCATTCTCCATTTTATTTATTATCATTGCAGCTGTTGCACTTTTGACCTGGGTTGTACCTGCAGGGCAGTATGAATATGTAGATCCTGAAGCAGATACGATGGAACCTGTACCTGGAACATACAGCGGGGCTGAACAAAACCCGCAGGGAATCTGGGAGGTACTGTACGCTCCTATAAAAGGATTTTTTGATGCGCAGGATATCGCATTGTTCGTCATTGTCATCGGCGGATTCATTGCTGTCGTCATGAAAACGGGCGCCATCGATGCAGGGATAGGGAGTGTCGTCAAAAAACTGAAAGGTCGGGAACACATTATGATCCCGATTTTGATGACCCTGTTCGCACTCGGGGGAACGACTTACGGGATGGCTGAAGAAACGATCGCGTTTTATCCATTGATCATTCCGGTCATCATCGCTGCCGGTTATGACACGATGACAGCCGTATCAATCGTTCTGCTCGGAGCGGGGGTCGGGGTGCTCGGATCGACAGTCAATCCATTTGCAACGGGCATCGCATCAGGTTTTGCCGGTATTTCAATCGGGGACGGCCTCTTGCTGCGGCTGCTTATTCTCGTGACGAGTCTTATTATTGCGATAATCTTTGTTATGCGATATGCGCAAAAAGTGAAGGCTGATCCGGACGAATCGCTCGTAGCGGATATGAGAGAAACCAACAGGGAGCATTTTTTGAGTGAAGAAATGGAAGGGGACGTTCTCGCGTTCACCGGCAAACGGAAAGCGGTCCTCTGGGTGTTTGGCATCACCTTTTTCCTGATGATATTAGCAGTCATTCCTTGGGCGTGGAAATTCAACATTACGCTGTTTGAAGACATTAACAATGCCATTCTCGGCATCCCTGTTATCGGAAGCGTCATCGGAGCAATTCCGCCATTCGGGGATTGGTGGTTCGGCGAATTGACACTTTTATTCCTGTTCGCGTCGATTGTCGTCGCGCTGATTTACAGAATGAATGAAGAGGAATTTGTCGGAACGTTTGTTGAAGGCGCGAAAGATCTTCTGGCTGTTGCCCTTATTATCGGTGTTTCACGCGGCATTACAGTTGTCATGAATGATGGAGGCATGACGGCGACTGTGCTGCACTGGGGGGAAGAGACGCTCGCATCACTTGGACCTGTAGCATTTTCGACCTTGACTTACTTGTTCTACTTGCCGCTGTCTTTCCTTGTGCCGTCAACTTCTGGTTTGGCGACATTATCAATGCCGATTATGGCGCCGCTCGGTGATTTTGCCGGTGTAGACAGAAATATCGTCATTACTGCTTATCAGTCCGCATCAGGCGTCATTAATATAATCACTCCGACTTCCGGTGTGGTCATGGGCGCGCTTGCAATTGCGCGGATTCCTTATGACCGTTACCTGAAGCATGTGTGGAAGCTGTTGATTATCCTGTCCGTTGTCGTCATCGTCCTGATGGGTGGAGCGGTATTGATTTAGGGGGAGAATCCCGTGATTTTTAAGGAAACCTGGCTTTCGTCCGGGTTTTCTTTTTTGATAAGGAAGAAAGCATAAGTTTCATACAACTCTCCCTCCGGAAGGAAGAAACGCTTTCCTGCGGTTATTCTCGCTTATGCGTACGCTGCTAAGCGGGCGCCTTGTGCATTTCGAGTGTCCAGCTCCAGTCGCCAGCGGCTATCGTCATAAGAGGTGATCCCCTCCGGAAGGGAAACCGCCTTCCTGCGGTGATCCCCGCTTATGCGTACGCCGCTAAGCGGGCGCCTTGCGCATTTCGAGTGTCCAGGTGCGAGCCAGGGTTTGTCGCCATGCATGAAAAAAGGAGCCGGTTTGGCGTGAAAACCGGGCTGAACGGCGTGAAACAGCTGCTCCGGCGTGAAAGTTGGCTTCTACGGCATGAAATATGGGAGATTACGCGTGAAACAGTGATCGTTTGGCGTGAAAGAAACGGGATTCCGCGCGAAAGTGCATCCCCCTGATTGCGGTTGTTCGCATACGGCGTGAAAAGCCGGGGATATGGCGCAAAGGAACAGTCATCTGGCGTGAAATACTAAGAAAAGTAATCGTTTTTTATAAAATGAGACAAATCCGGCAGGTTACCGGGCCTAAATGGTTGGAGTGATCCTGTATTATGAGTAAACAGCGCGGTTTTGGCTGTCGGTTTGCTTGAACCGGTGGAAGAACGTGCAAATTTCCATCCCCAAGGTACTCAGGCTGTGCTGATCTGCATCGTAATGGAATGCGGGTCAGCTGCTCCCCCCGCTTTTGCGTACGCCGCTAAGCGGGCGCCATGCTCTTTTGTTCCCGTTTAAGAAAGTATAAATTGTCAGCAAGGGAGTAGTTAGACACAGCGGTAAATTTTAAGAAAATAGATAAGGGCAGCTGCGCCCCTGTCCTCGCCTGAAGACACGCCAATCAGCGAGTTCACTTCACCTTTTAGGACTTGGCAAGCAGGGAAGCGGGTGGCTGCAGCGTGTATTTACAGATTATAAGGGCAGCTGCGACTCTGTCTTTGCCTAAAGATTCACCAGACAGGGGCTTTACGCCAGTGCGCATAAAGATACTCTACTGTCTATAAAAAACCAGACAAAAAACGTCCACAAACAACTGCGGTCAAGGTGGGAACGCTTGTTACAATGAAGTGGAAAGGGGTATCAAGCCAGGAAGGAGCGATACGTCTGATGAAACCTGAGAATCTTAAAAGCTTGCTGAAAAAGTTTGATTGCTTTTCAACGCTTACAGAGAAAGAACTGGCTGTATATGAACAATACGCATATTGGCGGAAATACCAAAAAGGCCAGCTTTTATTCTCTGAAGGGGATCCGCGCGAGAAAATCTATTTTCTGATGGAAGGCTATGTGAAACTCCATAAAGAAAACGAAAGCGCGACGCTTTCCTATAACCATTTTATCGGTCCGAATAATGTGTTTCCGATCGAGGGACTGTTCTCCAGCGAAACATACATTTATTCCGCAAAAGCTGTCACTGACATCACGCTAGTTTACATTCCTGCCGCGCTTTTCGAGGATTTGATCCGCCATAACGCAAGGCAGCTTGTCCTGATCCTGCAAAGCTATTCCCGCACCCTTGAACTCCACGAAGCTAGACTTCAGCTGCTTACAAACGCAACCGCCCAGGACCGGGTCGTCCACATCATCCATTACTTGATGGAAAGTGTCGGCGACAAAAGAGAAGATAAAATTATCATCAATTGCCCGCTGACATCCACAGACCTCGCCGAGATCTCCGGAACCTCAAGAAAAACGGTGAGCGATGTCATCAAACAGCTTAAAGATAACCGCATCCTGACTTTCGATCATAAAACAATAACCATCCACAAGCCTGATTACCTTGAAAAATCTGCATTATGACAAAGTGAAGTGCCTGGCAATTGCGTCGCAATTGCCAGGCACTTCATTGTTAACCGCAACTCCCCAGCCTCTTATTTTTTGTCCCTTTGCACAAATTTCCCCATCTGCCGGTATAATATTTACTGCTCCAATCGGCATTTTGTCCAGCTGATTGCCTGTTGGGCGAAGTGTTGTCCGTTTTTTGTGAAAACGTATTCACAGGGTTGTTTTCATTGCATATGATAAGTAACAAGGGATAATTGGTTAAACTGTATGAAAATGGGGTAAAAAAATGAAAACTAAGCAGAAAGAGGAAGAAAATATGAAGGGATCGACCTTATTGGGTGTTCTTGACTCCATGCGGCTGCCAAACGGTGCATATACCGCAAGTTTATCCGCTGATTATGATTACGTCTGGATTCGGGACGTCTGCTATTCAGTCCTGCCGTACCTCTCATCACAATGCTCCAGATACGAAAAAGCCTATTATGCCCTTTTTGATATGCTGAAAAGGTACGAATGGAAAATCGATATTCATACGAGGCAAAAGCCGACTTTTTTATATGAGCATATTCATGCCCGCTACTCGAAAAAGCTGACAGAAATCCCAGTGGAATGGGGGCATGCCCAGCATGATGCCATCGGGGCATTTTTATGGGGCGTAGGAGAAGGGGTCCGGCACGGCAAGCAGATGATCAGAGATGAAAAAGACAGGGATATCCTGCAAAAGCTGGTGGCGTATCTGGATTGTGTGGAGTATTGGCATGACGAAGATAACGGAATGTGGGAGGAAAACCGGGAAGTCCATGCTTCAAGCGTCGGCGCATGCGTAGCGGGCCTGAAGGCGGTCCGTTTGCTTGTTGATGTGCCGCCTCATCTGATCGAAAAAGGCCAGCGCACGCTTGACAGGATGCTTCCGCGCGAAAGTGAGACAAAGGATGTCGATCTCGCCCTGCTGTCACTCATCTATCCTTATCAAATCGTTTCCCGCGACAAGGCTCAAACGATCATCGCCAATGTGGTTGATGAGCTGGAACGGACCTACGGGTGCATCCGGTATAAGGATGACATGTATTATAATGAAGGCAGCGAGGCGGAATGGTGCTTCGGCTTTCCATGGCTGGGTCTTTGCTACAGCTTTCTCGGCCGGCAGGATAAAATTCTTGAATACTGGAAGAAAACAAAAACGGTCATTCAGGACAACGGATATATACCAGAACTCTACATCGGCGGTACTGGGAAGCCAAACGGCAATAACCCGCTTGCATGGGCAGTCGCCCTCACCTATATTTTGCACGACAGAATCAAACACGTTGAAAACTATGAATCATCCCGGCGCTTTGCCGAAAGACAGGAACAAAAAGCAGACCACAGAGAATCCGTTTAACAGCGGATTCTTTTTTAAAGGGCAGTGATGAGGCTCACCGTCCCCGCGCCGCGGCAGCAGACACCGTGAGTGCGGCAGGATGGAAGCTGGAACGGATGTCGCACTTGGGCCCGTGGTGAAGGCGAGGTCCTGCAGCGAAAATCAACTTCCCATTTCAACATGCTAGTATCGTAAGTCTTTCCTAATTCCACAATACTACTATTTTAAAAGGTTTTTTTCGAAAATCCGGGTAAGAAATGTTTAACAGAAGATGCATTTGTTACTCTTATATCCTAATACCAACAAGAACAGCAGACCATCATTTTTGAAAGTTGGCCCGCTGTTCTTCTTGGTGTTTAATGCGCTAAAAGGAATTTTATTTTTGTTGAGAATTTATATGAACACTGGGCCTGCCTGCATTGCTGGAAAAAGAAGGATTCAAAAAAAGGAATCAGGGTATGAAAAAGAAAATATGTTTTATTGAAAGGCCATGTATTCTTTGTTGAAACATGTCACATCCCCACGGGTTTTGTGACAATTTGATGAGCATAAAAACTTAAGCGCTTACAGTTTTTCAGAAAAGAAGGAAACTTCTGATAATGATAGAAATAGAAACGAGAGAGTGCAGAATGGGCCTGTTTCACATTGATTTTCGGATTGGTTTTATAAGACGGCTATTTTCTGGATGATGGTTGTATTTATTGTCGTATTGGACAACACACTCTGTGCCGTGACGGTTGATTGGTGCGGGGATGCGGAACCCCTGCGGGAACAGCGGGACAGGTGAGAGCCCATTGGAACAGCGATGGTGAGGCTCACCGCCCGTACCGATACGATCACCTGCAGCGGAAATCAATGCCCCATTTGAAAACAGTAAAAAAAAACGGTACGGCGGAAATTTTAATGAATGGGGTTGAATAGGTAAATGCAACCCCGGCTGCTTGAATTCTCAGCAAATTATCAGATGAGGTGCTTGTATGCAATCAGTGATGCCATCGCAAGAAGATATTTACTTATTTCATGAAGGAACACTTTACGAAAGCTGGAAAATGATGGGGTCCCATATCCTGGACGCGGAAGGGACAGAAGGTGTGCGGTTCGTCGTTTGGGCACCACATGCGAAAGAGGCCGCGGTCGTCGGAGATTTCAACAGCTGGGACGGCACGGGGCATAAAATGGATCGGATCAGCGGCGGATTATGGATGCTGTTCATTCCCGGCCTCACGGAAGGTGAGCTTTATAAATACGAATTGATCACAGAACAGAACGAGCGGATCCTGAAGGCCGATCCATATGCTTTCTTTGCCGAAAAAAAGCCCGATACAGCATCCGTGGTATACGGTCTTGAGGGTTATGATTGGCAGGACCGGAACTGGATCAAAGAGAGAAAACAGAAACCGGTTTATGAAAAACCTGTCCTTATTTATGAGGTCCATCCGGGCACGTGGAAAAAAACGCCCGAGGGAACCCACTATACATACCGCGAACTGGCAGATGAACTCATTCCTTATGTGAAAGAACTCGGATATACCCATATTGAAATGCTGCCGATTGCCGAGCATCCGTTTGACGGTTCCTGGGGTTATCAGCTTACCGGGTATTTCGCTGTGACGAGCCGCTATGGAACACCGAAGGATTTCATGTACTTTGTGGACCGCTGCCATCAGGAGGCGATCGGCGTAATCCTTGACTGGGTGCCCGCCCATTTCTGTAAAGACGCACACGGGCTTGGCCGATTCGACGGAACACCGCTTTATGAGCCTGCGGATGAAAGACGTGGGGAAAGGGCGAACTGGGGAACGTACAACTTCGATTACAGCAAACCGGAAGTCCGGTCATTCCTCATCTCAAATGCACTATTTTGGATGGAGATGTTCCATATCGACGGCATGAGAGTTGATGCTGTTTCCTACATGATTTACCTCAACCACGGATCCGATGCACAGCTTATGCTTAAGAACGAATTCGGCGGAGATGAAAACCTTGAAGCCATTGCGTTTTTAAAACAGCTCAATAAAGCAGTATTTGGCCGGTTTCCGTATACGCTTATGGCGGCAGAGGAAGCGACTGACTGGAAAGGTGTGACATCTCCTGTCCACGAAGGCGGCCTTGGCTTCAACTACAAATGGAATATGGGATGGATGAATGATATCCTCCACTACATGGATTATCACCCTGATCATAGGAGCGAGATTCACAATCAGCTTACCTTTTCGTTTTCATATACGTACACAGAAAATTACATTTTGCCCTTTTCACATGATGAGGTTGTCCACGGGAAAAAGTCCCTTCTCGATAAGATGCCGGGAGATTACTGGCAAAAGTTTGCGAATCTGAGATTACTGTTTTCATATATGATGGCACATCCGGGAAAGAAGCTGCTTTTCATGGGCGGGGAACTGGCCCAGTTTGCTGAATGGAAAGATAAAGAACAGCTGGACTGGCATCTTCTGGATTACGATTACCATTATAAGTTCCACCGTTTTGTCCGTTCCCTTAATCACTTTTATACTGGTGCAAGCAGCATATGGAGGCTTGACCATGAGCCGGATGGGCTGCAATGGATAAATGCCGATGATGCCGAAAAATCGGTTCTCTCATTCATCAGAAAAGGGAAGCGGAAAGGTGATTACACTATACACCTCTTCAACTTTTCCGCAAACGTGCATGAGGACTATCGGATAGGGGTTCCGTCGCGCGGAAGCTATACGGAAGTTTTCAACAGTGACCTGGAGGAATACGGAGGTTCTGGCCTGCACAATCCGACCATTCCAACAATGAAGGCGGAGTACCGTGACTTTTCATACAGTATAGCCATCAAACTTCCGCCGCTCGCCGCTGTTGTTCTGAAAAAGCAGCCTTCAAGGCCGAAACCGCATAAGCAAAAACCGAAAACAACGAGAAAGGGGTAATCTTAATGCCACAAAAAGAAATGATTGCGATGCTGCTTGCCGGGGGACAGGGGACGAGGCTGAAAGAACTGACGAGCAGCCTCGCAAAGCCGGCAGTTCCTTTCGGCGGAAAATACCGGATCATCGATTTCACATTAAGCAACTGCACCAACTCGGGAATCGACACAGTCGGGGTGCTGACCCAGTATCAGCCGCTTGTGCTTAACACTTACATAGGAATCGGCAGCGCCTGGGATCTTGACAGGAAAAACGGCGGAGTCGCGCTGCTTCCTCCCTACCAGGGCAAAACAGGCGGCGAATGGTACAAGGGAACGGCCAACGCGATCTATCAGAACATTTATTATATCGAACAATATGATCCGGAATACGTTCTTGTCATCTCAGGGGACCACATCTACAAAATGGACTATGAAAAAATGCTGCAGGCCCATAAGAGGAGTGGAGCAGAAGCTACGATTGCCGTTCGGGGAGTGCCGTGGGACGAAGCGAACAGGTTCGGCATCATGAACACTGATGAAGAGGGGAAAATCGTTGAATTCGATGAAAAGCCTGCGAATCCGAAGAGCAATCTTGCTTCGATGGGGGTTTACATTTTCACCTGGAAAACACTTAGAAAATATTTGAAAGAAGATGAAGAAAACCCGAATTCGGAAAATGATTTCGGGAAGAACATCATTCCTGCTATGCTAAATGATGATATATTGCTGTCTGCTTACCGGTTTGAAGGCTATTGGAAGGATGTCGGAACAATCAAAAGCCTCTGGGAAGCAAACATGGATTTATTGAAGGATGAGGACGAACTCAAAATGGGCGACCGTTCGTGGAAAGTTTATTCGGTGAATCCGAATCAGCCGCCCCACTATTTATCAAAGCAAGCGAGCGTCACGTGTTCGCTTGTAAATGAAGGCTGTGTCGTATACGGAAATATAAAAAACTCTGTTCTGTTTTACGGTGTCCACGTTGGTCTGGGCTCAGAAATCAAAGACTCCATCATCATGCCAAATGTCCGGATCGGGGCGAATGTGACGATAAACCGTGCGATCGTCGAGAGCGGTTCGGTCATCGAAGACGGCGCTGTCATCGGGTCAGGGGAAAAAGACAGTGAAATAACACTTTTTGCAAGCGGTAAAATGACGAGGGCATAAAAGCCGGCCGTTTCCTTTGGTTTTACTTCTTGAATAACTTTTGAAAGGGGATGTCAGCATATATGAAAAATGTGATGGGCGTAATCAATCTCGGCAATGAACCTGAAATCCTCGGGACGTTAACAAAAGAGAGGAGCCTTGCTTCCGTACCTTTCGGGGGAAGATACAGGCTGATCGATTTCAGCCTTTCAAACATGGTGAACAGCGGAATTTTCAATGTCGGTATCTTCACATTGAGAAAATACCGTTCATTGATGGATCATCTCGGCCCGGGCAAAGAATGGGATCTTGACCGCCAAAATAAAGGCCTCTTCATTCTGCCGCCGACAGGTTCGGATAAAAGTTCTGACAGGGGAGATTTTCATCTGTTTAAAGAACACATCTCTTATTTCAAAAGGAGCAAGGAAGAATATGTGCTTGCCACCCAGGGCCATCTCGTCTGGAATGTTGACTTTAACGAAATTGTGAAGTTCCACCAGGACAATGGCGCAGATATTACCGTTGCTTATACGGAATATGATAATGGAACGAACGAACTGCCTTCTCTGTCGGTGCTCGGAATTGATGAGGAAAGCCGCGTTCATCGAATTGACCGGAACACCATCCCTTACGAAGGCGACAATATCTATATGCAGACTTTCGTGATCAAGCGTGAATTGCTGCTGGAATTTATCGAAAAGGTAGAATCAGATGGAAATTCAACTTTCCTTGAGAGTGTGCTGATCCCCAACCTTGACCGGCTTAACGTGGCGGCCTGGCAATATCGCGGCTATGCTCCTCTTATTTATTCAATCGACAGCTATTACCGGAAAAGCATGGCACTTCTCGATCCGAACATTTCCCAGCAGCTCTTTTTCACAACCCGGCCTATTTATACAAAGGTAAAACACGAGCCCCCGGCCCAGTACCGGAGAACAGCGGATGTCCATAATTCAATGGTGGCAAACGGGTGTACGATTGAAGGAACCGTCGAAAACAGCATCCTTTTCCGCGGTGTAAAGGTCCATAAAGGGGCAGTCGTCAAAAATTCAATTATCATGCAGAAAACTGAAATCCAGGAAGGGGCGTATGTTGAAAACGCCATTCTTGATAAAGACACGAAAGTACAGAAAGGACAGCAGGTAAAAGGCGCAGAAGATTTACCGTCAGTAATCGCCAAATCGAGCGTAGTGGAGTCATCGGTTAATTGAGCATCCCTCCGAAAAGCCCGGCTTTTCCTTAAAGCATGTGAAAAGCCGGTCACGTGGTTAAGAAGAGTCCTGCTATAATCCATACATAAGTCAGGAGGCATTCCATGAACATATTATTTGCAGCATCAGAAGGGTATCCATTCAGCAAGACCGGGGGACTTGGCGACGTGATTGGTGCGCTCCCGAAAGAACTGGCGAAGGAAGGCGCTGATGTCCAGGTCGTCCTTCCGAAGTACGCTTCCATTCCAGAACAGTTTGCAGAGGACATGACGTATATTGCAAGCCTGACAGTTCCGGTCGGCTGGCGTAATCAATACTGCGGCTTGTTTTCGCTTGAAAAAGACGGTGTTCTTTACTATTTCATCGATAACGAATATTATTTTAAACGCCCTGACAGCTATGGTTATTATGATGACGGCGAGCGGTTCGCCTTTTTTTCCAGGGCCATTCTCGAGATCATCCCGTTTTTGGAAAAAAAACCGGATGTCCTCCATCTACATGACTGGCAGACCGCAATGGCAAGCCTGCTGTTGAAGGCCCATTACCGCTATCATCCCGATTATCAGCAAATCAAGACCGTTTTTACGATCCATAATCTCCGTTACCAGGGGGTATTTCCGCACAGCGTGCTGCATGACCTGTATGATCTAAGCAATATGTATTTTCATCCGGACGGTGTTGAATACTATGGCAACGTGAATTTCATGAAGGCAGGCATTGTCTATTCGGATGCCGTTACAACTGTCAGCCCGTCGTATGCTGAAGAAATCCAGACGCCGTATTACGGCGAAGGGCTCGACGGCCTGCTGCGCAAGCACAATGGAAAACTTACCGGCATCCTGAACGGCATCGATACCGATCTATATAATCCGAATACGGACAGCAGCCTCTATGTCCAGTATGAACACGACCTGGAGGCGAAAGCGCAAAACAAAGTACAGCTGCAGAGGGAGCTTGGATTGGAGGAAAACCGGAATAAGCCGATGATTGTTCTCATAAGCCGCCTGACAGACCAGAAAGGGATTGACCTCATCCTCCACGTCATGGCTGAAATGGCTTCTCTTGATATGCAGTTTGTCGTCCTCGGAACAGGGGAAAAACGTTATGAAGAAGGATTCCGGCAGTCAGGGGAACATTTCCGTGAAAACCTGTCCGTTCACTTGATGTTTGATGACAGTTTCGCCCGTAAGCTTTACGGTGCATCCGATATACTGCTGATGCCTTCCGTGTTTGAACCGTGCGGCATCAGCCAGCTGCTTGCCCTCCGTTACGGAAGTCTGCCGATCGTCCGTGAAACAGGCGGTCTGAAAGATACAGTAAAGCCCCATAATCGTTTTACAGGCGAAGGGCATGGGTTTTCATTCGCCAACTACAATGCTCACGAACTGTTGTTCACAATAGAGCGGGCAATACATCTGTATCATGAACGTCCCCAAGTGTGGAAACGGATGGCTCGACGGGCGCTGGAACTGGACTTCAGCTGGAATGCCTCTTCACTCGAATACTTGAAGCTTTATCATTCACTATGATTTGAGCGTAAAGGGGTGAATCGCCATCTTAGGAAAAAGAGCCATATTTGCACTAATGAAAAAACAGGCTGTGAAATATTTATTCGATAAGAAAAAAGGCCGGTCACTTGCCGATAAAGCGGAACAAAAGTCAGCCGGCAACAAAGGAATCCTCCGAGATATCCGCGAAAAATCCAAATTACTGATCCAGCTGCTTCGCGCCTATCTGAATGGGGATTACCGCGATGTCAGCAAAAAAACAATGATAACGGTCGTTGGCGGTCTCCTTTATTTGGTACTGCCGACCGATGCGGTCCCGGATTTCCTGTTTGCCACAGGACTCATTGATGATGCGGCTATCCTTGGCCTTGTGTTGGCGCAGGTGAACAATGATCTGGAAAAATTCAAGGCATGGAAAGAGGGCCGGCGGAGTGCCCTTGAAATTGACCCGTCAGAGTAAAATATGCCCCGTTTAGCAAAAGAGATATGAAAGAAACGGCACACCTGTCATTGAATTGGTGTGCTGTTTCTGTTTGTTCAAGAGGGTTTTGTCAGGCGGAATTAAACTTGAAGAACATGTTGATTAAACTTACAGATTGCGGGAATCGTCATCCTCATTAAACACTTCGATGAGTCGCATAACCAAAAAAGACCGTCCATCAAATAAAGTGTTCCTCATTGACAGAAAGGAAGAAACGATGTTCGCAGATGAATGTCACGATTGATGAGCTTGATGCGAATAAGAGCTGGAAAACAGAAAGCGCCCGCTAACTCTCCGGGCGCCCAGTTCAGATATTGAAAGAATGCTCGTCACGCAAAATTAGCCGTTTCATTTAAGTGCTCGGCTGAACGGGCCACTCCTGAAGTCGCATGTCCGATTTCTTTGATGGTGTGCACAAGATATTCAATGTGTTCGGTGGCGTTGTCGACGCTTTCAGCACTTGAACTCATGGACTCGATCACTTTTTCAAATACTTCATTTGTTTTTTTGGATGTATCCTGCCCGGCAAGAACCGCTTCCCTCACATATTGCAAAGATTCAACGACTTTGCGGGTGTTCACCGTGGAATTTGCAATCAGGTCCTGGATGTTGCCGATTGATGTTTTCGTTTGTTCTGCCAGTTTCCGCACTTCAGTAGAGACGACGGCAAATCCGCGGCCGTGTTCGCCCGCCCGTGCCGCTTCGATTGCTGAGTTCAAGGCAAGCAGGTTTGTCTGCTCCGCGATTTCCTGGACCATTTTAATGACGTCATTTATGCGAAGAGAAGCATGATTCAATTCATCCATCATTTTATTCATGTCTTCAGTCTGAGTCATGATCAATTCGATTGAATTCACCAGCTCGCCGAGGCGTTGACGGCCTTCCAGGACATGTGTGCTTGCATTGTGTGATTCCTGCCGAGTGTGATGAACGATTTCTCCCACTTCATTGCTGCTGGAGACGAGTGTTTCAACTGAGGCATTCGTTTGTTCTGACAGTGCGACCAGTTCCGCACTGATTTCGAGGATTTTTCCTTTCAATTCCTCTTTTACTTCTTCATATTTCCGTTCTAGAGCTTCTGTGTTTTCATGCTCATATGCTTCAAGTACAAGCTGCTGTTCAAGATTCAAAATTTTTGAAACGACTTTTGTCAGCATCTCCAGTTCATGTTTACCTTCGATTTCCGCAAATAGTATGGAAAAGAGCCTGTTTTGCAAGTTTTGGAAAGCTCCCATATACCATGCCGGTTTAAGGCCGATATAATAATGGGTCCTGGCTACCTGCATGCGCTTTTCCAGGAAGGCCTCGTCAATCCGGCCACTGAACAATTCCAGCAAATGGCTTCTTAATGTTTTTCGAAGCCGTTCGACAGAACTGTGCGAGCTGATGATTCGTTTTAAATCCTCCACTTGTAATACCGTCTCATAGAAGTGTTCTACTAGTTCATCGATATGTCTTTCCACTAAAGGGTAGAGGCTTTTGACCGTTTTCAGATCTTCTTGGGAAAAATGGATCATAAAAAGCTTTGCTTGGAATGATTCGTCACGAATATCCATGGTCACATCCATGGCGTCTGCATGATGCAGAAATCCTTTTTGTATGTTTTTCTTTTTATTTTTTCGTACTAGTGCCAGCATGTTGTGCCTCCGTCTCGATAATAATTCCTTTGCTTGCTCCTAATCACACTATGAATTTGTGATTATCCTCAAGGTATAATTTATATCGTACGAAAGGTCTCTTCTTTTTAGTATAAGTTTTGATTAAAAAATGTATAAATTTTGTAATATAACAAAGTATACCCTCTAAAACCTTTTATTCCCTCTTATGCAAAAAAAAAACAGCCGGTTCACAGTCTGAAGGAACCCGCTGTTTTTTATTTTTGGCTCAGTTAAACACGGCAGCCGAATTACACTGCAAGTACTTGCTTTTTCCAGAGACACGATGGAAGACTAATCTGATTAAAGTCAGGACATTAGCGGCAGCATAGTTTAAAACCGCATTGTATCAAGAACAAGCAGCGGACAATTTAATGGAAGCTAATTTTTTATGACGAGAAATAAGAATAGACCGAAAGAACCCCGATCGCCGTAATGACGACAAAAATCAAATTGAACCCGAAATAGGCCGCAGCAAAAGCGGCAATCCCGCCGATCGCACCGAAAAGCATGTTTTCGTTCACAGTCAGGATTCCAGGGAGGATCAATGCCCCAAGAATGGCATAGGGGACGTTTTTCAACATCCCCTGAAGCAAGGGCGGTATTTGATCAGGATTCATAATGAAAAAAGGCAGCACCCGCGGAATATAGGTGACGGCTGCCATTCCCAATATGACCCACACTATTGGCGTAAGCATTCCCATTCCCCTTCCTTTTCTCTTCGTATTCATCTAATATTCATATTTATTGATTATAATCTTTACGGCAAGTTTTGAAAAGATTTGGAGTTCACTCAATTGCTGCCAGAGTGGTTTTGCTGAATCAATAGTTACTTGATTTGGATGAAACAGGAAAAGCATGGTGTTATATTCACAAAATCGCTATATTTCCTTCAATTAATCTTTTCACTCGTTTACTCCTGTCAGTATACTGATTATACAGTTTTATGATTAAGGCTGTGTTAAAGCTCAATGTTGATTTTTTACACTAGTTGATTGTAGTGGAAGGTGCGAGACTCCAGCGGGACTAGCGGGACAGGTGAGACCCCGCAGGAGCGGAGCGACGAGGAGGCTCACCGCCCGCCCCGCGGCAAAGAAGACACTGTGAGTGCGACCGAAGGGAAGCAGGAACAGATGTCGCCCTTGTGCCCTTGGGTGAAAGCGAGTACCTGCAACGGAAATCAACACTAGCGTTTAACAGAGCCATGATTAAAGGCAAAAGCCGGTAGATAAAGGCTGCCTGATTATTATTAACATAAAAAGAATCCAAGATAGAGAAAAGGGTGGAACATATAATGAGGATATTAGCTGTTGACGATGAACCGATGATAATTGAAGCTGTGGAAGCGTATCTGGAAAATGCGGGATTTGAGGTGGATACAGCGGAAAATGGAGCAGATGCACTAGAGCTGTTCAGCAAGTATGACTACCAGTTCATTTTGCTGGATTTGATGCTGCCGGATATAAGCGGCGAGGAAGTTTGCCAGCGGATCAGGGAAGTGTCGGATGTACCGATCATGATGTTGACAGCCAAAACGAAAGAGGAAGACCGCATCAACGGCATTGTGATTGGCGCGGACGATTATATTGTAAAACCCTTCAGTCCGAAGGAGGTAGTAGTGCGGATCCAGGGAATCCTGCGCAGGACAGAACGGTTCGCATTGAAAGGCTGTATGAGTTTTAACGGGAAGGACATGGTCATCAACAGTAAAGAAAACAGAGTCCTTGTCAGGGATGAGGATATTCAGCTGACCCCGATAGAATTCAAGCTGCTCCTTGAAATGGCGAAATATCCCGGGCGCGCTTTTTCGAGAATGAAGCTGCTGGAACAAATCCAGGAAGATGGCTACTACGAAGGATACGAACGGAGTATTGATGTCCACATTAAAAATCTCCGGAAAAAAATTGAGATCGATACGAAAAACCCTGCATATATCCAGACGGTTTTCGGCATCGGCTACCGGTTTGGAGGGAAGAGTGATGCTCCGGACATTACATTCTAGAATACTCTTTTACTTTATCCTTATTTCGATTATCGGGACACTGCTTGTGAGCTATGCATTCCGGCTCGCCTTTGATGATTGTTTCGCCGATTATCTTGATGACAAACGCGAGGATGAAATACAGCGGGTCATCGGGCAATTGAAGTCTCAGTATGAAGAAACCGGGGAAATAGGCGATAAGGGTTTGTCAACGATGCTGCCTTATCAGGCGATGACTGAGAGCCTGTTTTATCAAATATATGATGAAAATGATCGGGAAATTGTAGATTCCACTTCACTTGTGAAGGATATCGCCAAAATGAGGGAGGAAGAAGGGGAACCCGATTTCACAAATCTGGATATCACTTCAGAAACCCGTTTGATTGAGTTTGAAGGCAAGCCGATTGCCAGGATGCAGATTCTGTATCACCGAGGTTACGAAAAAGGTGAATTTCAGTTCAAGGCAAGAGTGAACAGCTATATCATCGGCTCGGCTGTCGGGATGATCGTCATCGCCGTCGTTCTCAGCATGTTCCTTTCTCGCAAAGTCACATCCGGCTTGAGGCAGGTGCGGGATGCGACGAGGGAATTGACGGGCAATAACCTGTCAGTCAGGGTTCCGCTTCATGGCCTGTCAACGGAGCTTGCGGAAGTGGGGATGGCGGTAAACAGCCTTGCCCAGTCTCTTGATGAACAGCAAAAGCTGCGCAAGCAATTCACAGATGACCTCAGCCATGAATTGCGAACCCCGCTCACAACTTTGCGCACCCACCTGGAAGCTTTTCAGGATGGTGTCTTTGAACCAACAAAAGAACGTCTTTCCAAAAGTTACGGGGAATTGATGAGGCTTGTCCGCATGGTTGATGATCTTGATGATTTGATGGCAGCTGAAAACCCGGAAATCACATTGAATAAAACAATACTTGATGCAGGAAAGCTGCTGGATTTCTTAAAAGATCATTACACAGTGGAGGCCGCCCAAAAAGAGATCCGGTTCACAGCAGATGATCCGGAAAGAACAATACCATTCCAAGCTGACCGGGACAGGTTCATGCAAATTATGGGCAACCTGATATCAAATGCAATCAAGTATACACCTGATGGAGGGACTGTCCATCTTGGCGTTAAAGACACCGGGGATATGGTCCGTTTTTCTGTCGCTGATACAGGACCCGGCATATCCGAAGAACATTTAGAGAATATTTTTGAGCGTTTTTACAGGGCAGATAAATCCCGGGCAAGGAAGACGGGCGGCACCGGGATCGGGCTTTCGATTGCGAAAGCTCTTTCGGAAACGCACGGGGGATGGATTGAAGTTGAAAGTAAAATAGGGGAAGGCTCTGTCTTTAGTGTCTTCCTTCCTAAATAGCAGAACGCATCGAGTTTGACGGGAAGCGCCAGTGTGTAAGCACTGGCGCTTCTTTGGCGTATAGGAGTATAAATTGTCAGCAATGGAGTTTTTCGATGCAGCGGCCAATTTTAAGAAAATAGATAAGGGTCAACTACGCCTCTGTCTTCCTCTAACGGTTCGACAATCGGCGAGTTTCTTTAGCGAATTGGAAAATAACATTTCCGGCAAGGAGGAACGCTGATTCGATTTTTTAAGAAAGTTGATAAAGGCAGCTGTGACTCTGTCTTCGTATGAACTGCGATAGGCAGCGATGTTTGTTTTGTTGTGGAGCGGATCAGTTGGCGGCGTGAAAGGGAGGAGTTACGGCGCGAAAGCCGGGATGAACGGCGTGAAACAGCTGCTCCGGCGCGAAAGTCGCGCTCTGCGGCATGAAAAACGGCTAAATGCGCGTGAAACATAAATATTTCGGCGTGAAAGAAAGCAGAATCCGCGCGAAAAGTGCATTCCCTTCCCACGACCGTTCGGATACGGCGTGAAAAGCCGCGGATACGGCGCGAATAAACAGTCATCCGGCGTGAAAAACGTGAGCATGAAAGGAGACAAATTGTCTTTTTAAAAAAATAAGACAAATTGAACAAGGTCTGCACGTTAAATGGGTTTCCTGCGATACCGCATTGAGCAAACAGCCCTGTTTTTGCCGTAGGCATGCGTGATTCGGAGGAGGGACGTGCAAATTTCCATCCTGGGGAAATCAGGATGTGCTGGTGTGAGAGCGTACTGGGATAGGGATCAGTTGCGAGGTGAGAATCCGGAGTTTGGCGCGAAAGCCGGGCTGAACAGCTGCCCTTGCGCGAAAATCGGGCACTGCTGCATGAAATGCGGGAGATTGCGCGTGAAACAGTTAAAGTTTGGCGTGAAAGTCACGGAATGCTGCTTAAAAGGGCGCCCTCTTCATCCCGGCTGTTCGTGTATAGCGTGAAAAATCGGGCTTGTGTGCGAATAAACAGTCATCAGGCATGAAACACGTGAGCATGAAATGAAAACAGATTGTATATTTAAAACTTTACAGTAAATTGTCAGCAAGGAAGTACTTCGGCGAAGCGGCCACGTTCAAGAAAATAGATAAGGGCAGCTGCATCGCTGTCTTCGCCTGCATGCTCGCCAATCTGCGAGTTTTCTTTATTGAAATTGTGAATTCCCAGTTAAATATCACCCTTTCTGTGAACTCCTTTTGACTGCCTTATGAAGAAGATATAAAGAGTCATCTGGTTGTGACAAATGTCACAGTAGCATTTTTGCGGCTCAAACTACAATAAGGTTAACAAAAAAAGCAACATGGGTGAGGGGGAGAAAGGCGTGCTGACAAATATAGGAGTACCTGGCCTGATTGTCATTTTACTTATTGCACTAGTTATTTTTGGGCCGAAGAAACTGCCTGAATTGGGCAAAGCAACCGGTGAAACATTAAAAGAATTCAAGAAATCCGCTCAGGAATTGACAGCTGACAGTTTAACAGATGAAGAGAATAGTGGAGACAAAAAATCAGTAAAGGAATAAGAGGTGAACAAGATGGGGATTTTTTCAAACAAAGATATGACAGAGAATGATTGGAACAGTCTGGTTGATCAAATGCTGCCTGATAAAAAGAAGGAAATGGACCAGTCTCCCTATGACACTGAATTAAGTTTCGATATGGCGAAAGACGCCAGGAAGGTCATTGGCGGAAAGCTGGATATCAGGGATTTCCACAAAAAGTACAACGCTTCATTGCTGAAAGAGTTTGGCAAGGAATATGTCTCGGATGCACCTGAGGAAGCCAAGGGAGATGGCGTTAAATGGGGAATGGTCATCGACTTGAAAAAGTGTGTGGGCTGCGATACATGCACCGTTTCCTGTAAAGCGGAAAACCGGACACCGCCTGGAATTTCCTACAATGTCGTAATGGAAACGGAAATCGGTGAATTTCCGAATGTCGCGAAAGTGAATCTCCCGCGTCCATGCATGCAGTGTGACCAGCCGCCGTGTGCCCAGGTTTGCCCGACAAGAGCGACCTTCAAGATGGAAAATGGAATAACAGCGATAGATAATGACCGCTGCATCGGCTGCCGCTACTGTATTGTCGCCTGTCCTTACGGGGCCCGCTCGTTTGACTTCGGCGAAAGTTATGAAGGTGAAATGCCTGGTTATGACGATGTTTCAAGCCCGGAATACGGCATGGAGCGAGGCGAACGCAAAAAAGGGAAAACACCGATCGGAACAGTGCGGAAGTGCAGTTTCTGTTTCCACCGTCTTGAACGCGGCGAAGAACCTGCCTGTGTTGAAACATGCATTGGCGATGCAAGATTTTTCGGCGACTTGAACGATCCGAACAGTACCGTTTCCAAGCTGGCCAAGAGTCCGCGTGCATTCAGGCTGAAAAATGAACTTGGAACAGGACCAAACGTCATTTACTTGAAGTAAAGGGAGGGAACTTGTGTGGCAAATGTAGCGTATGAATCAAAAGAAAAACTTGTAACAAAATCGTCAACCTCTACGGTATACAAAGTCTGGGTAGGCAGTTTGCTGGCTCTATTGCTTATTGGAGGTTATTTCATCGCTGAACGTTTCATAACTGGATTAAGTGTTACAAACATGTCTTCAATTACACCTTGGGGCGCTTGGATTGCCTTTTACATTTTCTTTGTTGGGCTGAGTGCAGGCTCGTTTCTGCTCTCAACGTTGATATTTGTATTTGGCATGGATGAATATGAGCGGATTGGACGGATGGCCCTTTTTACCGCAATTGTCTGTATGATCGTCGCATTGACGTTCGTGCTTATGGACCTTGGCCGCCCTGAACGCCTGCTCAATGCAATCATTTATTGGAATGTGACAAGTGCACTCGGCTGGGAAGTACACTTTTATCTCGTGTACATTGCTTTGTTAAGTACTGAACTTTATATCGCAATGCGTGAAGATCTTGTTAAACTAGCAAAATCAGGAGCCGGCACAATGAAGAGCAAGGTGGCACGCTTACTGACGTTTAAAAACAGCGTGATCACTGATGAAACAAAAAAACGTGACCACAAATGGATGAAAATTCTCGGCACGATCGGTATCCCGATTGCGATTTTCGGCGTACACGGCGGAACAGGCACCATTTTTGCCCTCGTAAAGGCGCGTCCGGCCTGGAATACGGGTTTGTTCCCGGTAATCTTCGTCGTCTCCGCCATGGTTTCGGGCACCGCGTTGCTTCTTGCTATGTATATCATAAAGAAAAAAGCGACAAAACAGGCGATAGACCATAGCATGGTCGTCTCCCTGTCCAAGATGATGGTAGCATTTTTGTTCATTGATCTCGGTTTGCAGTTTTATGAGTACCTTGTAGGAGCTTATGGTCTTGAAGAGGAACACCTGGCAAGCCTGGGCACGATGATGGCAAGTGAATACAGTTGGTCGTTCTGGGGCGTGCAAATGTTTTTGGGGGCTGTCATCCCGATTACCATAGTGTTCTGGAAAAAAACGAAGAATTCCGTTAACGCCCTGCTGGTTGCAGCCATTCTGATTGTTATCGGTATTATCGGGGTGCGGTTTAATATCGTGGTTCCTCCACTTGTTGTTCCGCTCTTCCACGAGCTTCCTGCAGGTAACTATTTCCCGACGTTAAACGAATGGATGATCAGTCTTGGTGTCGGGGCAATGGGGTTATTGATTTATACGTTCGGTGAGCAATTGCTGCCGATCGAAGAACAAAATTCTTCTGAGCAGACGGAGTGATGGATATGGAAAATAAATCAATGAAGCGCAGAAGTTTTCTGAAAGCACTGGGTTCCCTGGGAGCGGTAGCTGTAATCGGGCCTGCGTTTGTCGGTCCCGTGAAGCAGGCGATGGGCAATGTCTGGGTCGATGAAGGACACGGAGTCGGTACGGACTATCAGGACTATACGGCAGAAAACGTCATCTTCACAACCTGTGAGCAATGCAATTCATTTTGTACGATAAAAGCCTACGTTGTGGATGGCAACAAAACAGGGCCATACAGCTCAATCATCCGCAAAATTGCCGGTAACCAGTACAGCCCAATCACAATGGTTCCATTCGGGGCCATCGCGTATGACACCCCTGTTGATGCGGCAGTAAAAGGTACAGGCGATGTAAGAAAAGAAGGACGCGGATTCCGCGGCGGCAGAACGTGCTTGAAAGGGCAGGCCGGCATCCAGACTGCTTATGATGCCTATCGAGTCAAAAAGCCTTTGAAGCGTGTAGGGCCGCGGGGCAGCGGTAAGTGGAAGACGGTTTCCTGGGATGAAGTATACAACGAGATCATCAACGGCAGTAAAGACCTGGGCACCCCTGGATTGAAGGAATTGTCGGCTTACGTTCCTGAAGAGCCTGTCATGGCTGACTGGGAAAAGGTAAAGTCAGGCGAAATGCCGGCAGCCGAGTTTGATAAAAAATATAAAGATGTATTGATTGATACAAAGCATCCGGATCTCGGCCCGAAAGTGAACCAGATTGGCTTCATGGTCGGAGACCGCCGTGATTTCACGGAACGGTTTATGCTGAAAAGCCTCGGCACAGCAAATTACTATCACCACGGCGGAGTTTGCGGAATCAGTTCTGTAATGGGAAATGTACGCTCCTATTCTGGCGGAAAGAAGAAGAAACGGCAGTATGCCGACCTTGAAAATACGCTATATTTGATTGTCTGGGGTACAAACCCGCTCGTTGCGAATAAAGGACCGACATGGCTCGCGCCAAAGATCACGAATGCGATTGACAACGGCATGAAAATGGCAGTCATTGATCCCCGTTTCAGCAAGACAGCAGAAAAGGCGGACATGTGGCTTCCGGTGAAACCGGGAACAGACGGTGCACTTGCGCTTGCAATGGGCCGCTGGATCATTGAAAACAAACGATATGATGAAGAATATTTGCGCAATCCGAATAAGAAAGCTGCCGGAAATGACAGTGAGCCGACATGGAGCGATGCAACACATCTCATTAATCTGTCCGATCCAAAACGGCCGAAATTGAGGGCAAGCGATCTTGGCATCGGTACGGAAGAAGAATTCGTCGTGATGGCTGGCGGAAAACCTGTTCCGCATACAAAGGCAGAAGAAGGCGACTTGTATGTGGATGCAACCGTGAAAGGCCTGAAGGTGAAGTCAGCTTTCCAACTGTACAAAGAGCGGGTTATGGAGAGGACGCTTGAAGAATATGCGGAAATTACGACAATTGAAAAAGCGCAAATCGTAAAACTGGCCAAAGATTTCACATCCTACGGCAAGCGTGCCGCAATTATGGCATACCGCGGCCCGGCTATGCATACAAACGGTTATTACAGTCAGCGCCTTGTGGCAATGCTGAACCACTTGATCGGGAACTATGACTGGAAAGGCGGCAATATCACGACCGGTGCAAGTTACAAGGAATTCGAAGGGCGCTATGATCTCAAAAGTGTGGAAAAGCCGAATGTTGCCTGGGGCATACCGGTCGGGCGCTATACATCGAAATATGAGAAATCGACTTTGTTTGAACGTGACGGATATCCGGCCAAACGGCCCTGGTTCCCTTATAGTGCGCAGACTGTCCATGAAGTGCTGCCAAGCTCAGCCGAAGGATATCCTTATAAGCTGAACGCACTGATCACTCACAGGATGTCACCGGTGCTGTCAACTCCGAACGGAGGGGCACAGGAAAAAATCCTTGCAGATCAAAAAACATTGCCTCTTTATGTGGCATCTGATGTCCAGATCGGGGATTCCTCAAAGTACGCGGACTTCATTTTACCGGATACAACCTATCTGGAGCGTTGGGGAAGAGAATCCATCTATCCGAACATCACAACGAAATTCACGGGCGTATTCCAGCCGGTTACACGCGTATTCCCGGATGTGCGCTCATTTGAAAACAGCGTGATTGAAATCGCCAAACGGATGGAACTGCCTGGATACGGAGACAAGGCATTTCCGGATGGAAGTGCACTCCATTCTGAAGAAGATTATTACTTGAAGCGGATCGCCAATATCGCATTTGATGAAAAACCTGTTCCGGATGCTTCTGCAAAAGAATTGAATATATTTGAACAGGCCCGGAAGAATGCACTTGGCAAACACTTTGACGTGAATAGATGGAAACAGGCGCTGAAACCGGAAGAATGGGCAAAAGCCGTGTACGTCCTGAACCGGGGCGGCAGGTTTGAAGCACCGGGCGAAGATTATATCGGCGACCATTTGAAATATCAGTTCGGCGGCCAGGCCAATTTTTATGATGAAGGTGTGGCAGCTGGCAAAAACTCATTTGACGGCGCATTTTTTGAAGGCATGCCGATCGGCGAGGAAATCAAATACTATAACGGTGAAACAGTCAACCAGTCACTGCCGCTGCAATTCATCAACTGGAAAGCGCGGAACATGGGAACATACCGCAATATCAGCAGCACCTGGCTCAGGGAAGTTCGTTCAGATAACTATATTTGGATGAACGCAAAAGATGCCCGCCAGCGCGGACTGAAATCAGGAGATGAAGTTCGGGTCACAACACCAGACTTCGAGGCACGGGGCACAGTGTATGTCACCCAGGGTATCGCACCGGGCGTAGTCGGGGCGGCATACAACTTCGGGCAAACCGGATACGGCGCAACACTGCAAACGATAGATGGGACTAAACAGGAGAAGCTGCCAGAGTACGGTAATACACCGTTCGATTTCAACAGTAAACCAATGCACGAAGAAGCCGGATTCCCAGGTTCACGCAGCGATGGTTTCGTTGTCAACAAAATGCTGAAGAAGGACAAAGCCTATAAAGAAGGTACGATTGTCGATCAGATCGGCGGTGCTCCTGGACAGCTTGACCTTTATGTCGATATTAAAAAACTATAGAATCTGTTATAGTGAATGGTGGGTTTTGATATGGGAAGACAGGGGGGATCAGCTCACTCCCGCGGAAAATAAGAGCACAAGACACAGCAGCCGGTGATAAACGACGCTATATCCGGCAGTCCGCGGAAAAGGAGCGGATTCCTCTGACAGCAAAAGCTTTTGAAAGAGCTTTTTGGAAATCACATTGGGATGGCACATGGCAAAACGAAAAGATTGGTAAAAGGTGGGTGAAACATGACACAAAAAGTGGAAGAAACTTACGGGAGACTGATGCTCGCCAATCTGTTCACACAGGTGTGGCTCGGGGACTGGGAAGGCTATGAAAAGACATTTTCCTCCATACCGGAAGAAATAAAAGTCGAATTTCCGTTCCACAGCCATTATAATAGAGAAGAAGTGCCGATGTGGCATGAAAATCATTTCAGCATTCCGGGTGATTACTTCATTTCTCCTTATATGTCATCCTACTATGGAAAAGACGAGGAAGAAATGGAAAAAGCCAAGCAGGACTTGCTGTGCCTGATCGGCATGTTTGAAGAAATGGGATTTTATTTCCCGCTCGACAAAGGGGAATACCCGGATCATATCGGAAGCCTGACCGCTTTTCTCACAGCGGCGATCCAGGAAGAGGCTGAAGCCTTGAAGGCAGAAGACGTAGAAAAGGCCGAAAAACTGCGTGAACTGCAGCAGGAAACCTATGAGAAGTATATGGAGCCGGGCCTGGCCAAACTGGAACGAGCGGTTGAAGACAGGGCTTCCCATCCATTTGTTAAAAAATTTGTACCTTTTTACCGCACTGTGCTTGAAACTGCGGTGCTATGATGGACATAGAAAAGGAGTGATTTCATGCTATCGAACATTGGCGTACCGGGTCTCATTTTGATCCTGGTCATTGCTCTAGTTATTTTTGGGCCATCAAAACTTCCGGAAATCGGTAAAGCGTTCGGCTCCACACTGAAAGAGTTCAAAAAGGCAACAAACGATATGATCTCCCAAGGTGAAAAGAAGGAAGACGAAACCGAAAAGAAAGAAAGCTGATTGCTATTTATAAGGAAGGTGTGAGGGATGCCTTGCACCTTTCTTGCACGTTTATGCAGTATCTAACTATAACGGCCGGGGAGCGGAAGGTATTTCTGGCCAATATCATACATGTAAGCTGGCAGCTGCGGCTGCCGCGTTCATCAAAGAAGTTTCCTACCGGTGGAGGTGCTCGTCCATGCAAGATCAGGAAATGTCACTGGTCAATCATCTGGAAGAATTAAGAAAGAGAATTATCGTTGTCCTGGGTGCATTTGTCGTATTCTTTATTGTAGGTTTTGTTTTTATAAGGGATATATATGACTGGTTTGTCCGGGACCTTGACTTCAAGCTTGCCATCCTTGGCCCGAGTGATATCATCTGGATTTATTTCAAGCTGGCCGGCATGGCGGCGCTCGCCGGAACAATTCCTGTTCTAGTGTGGCAAATCTGGGTATTTATCAAGCCTGCGCTGACCAGGCGTGAGCAAAAAGTGACGCTGGCCTATATTCCGGCATCATTCGCCCTTTTTGTGGGAGGACTCGCCTTTGGCTATTTTGTTATCTTCCCGACCGTCTTTCAATTTTTGATTGAGATGAATGACGGTATGTTTGAGACGATGTTCACTATAGAAAAGTACTTCGATTTCCTAATCCATTTGACGCTGCCTTTCAGTTTTTTGTTTGAGCTTCCGGTCATCGTCATGTTCCTGACAAGCCTCGGCATTTTGACACCGCAGAAGCTTCAGAAAGTCAGGAAGTATGCCTATTTTGTACTCGTGATTATCGCAACGATGATTTCACCTCCTGACTTTGTGTCCCAAACGCTCGTCGCGGTTCCGCTTGTCATCATTTATGAAATAAGCATTCTGCTCTCGAAAGTGGTTTATAGGAAAAAAGCAAGGAAAGCAGAAGAGGCACTGGCAGATTGATTTTGATAGAGAAACAGCCGTTTTGTGTGATCGGCTGTTTTTTTTTATTGTGAAGGAAATTATAAAATGAGTAAGCGCTGTGGATAAAAAACAAGAAGGGAATCGTCCAGCTCCAGGCGTCAGCGGCTGTCGTCATAAACGGTGATCCCCTCCGGGAGGAAAGAGCACCTCCCTGCGGGTACCCCGCTTATACGTACGCCGCTAAACGGGCGCCTTGTGCATTTGTTCTGGTCCCGTATAGGGAAAGCAGTGCCGCAAAACTCCAGTGTGACCGGATTAAGGGAGCGGTATCCCGAATTCAGCGCCCATAACAGCTCCTGCATTGCCATTACGGACACTGAAGCGTAATTAAATCTACAATATAAAGCAAACTCTAATCAGTGCAGGCCGCGCCGCCTGCACTGACTCAAACAGGCAATCTATCAGGAGTGAAAAGCAGGATTTTCCCTACCGCATACACCCTTCTGTCAGTATGAGCAAGCAAAACAGAGATAGATTGAGGAAACTGTGTACAGAATAAACTGTACGTATGAAATAATCTTTATTCAGTGTATTCCTGCGGTTGCCCTCAAGAACTGGAATCTTTAACATATGAAGGGTGTATAAAAAGAAAAGGGGAGAGTTTAATGCAAAAAAAATTGTTGCGTCGTCTTGCATCAGTTGCAGTTGTGCTTATGCTGCTTGTTGTTGCAGCATGCGGGAATGATTCCGGTTCGAATGAAGGAAACAAAGAGGAGTCGGCCGGAACAGAGGAAAAAGGGAAAATCGAAATCGGTCTGAATAACTGGGCTGAAAACGTCGCCGTTTCGAACATGTGGAAAATCTTACTTGAAGAGGAGGGGTATGAGGTAGAGCTGACAAACGTAGAGAAAGCAGCCCTTTACACCGGCCTTAAAGGCGGCGACCTCGACCTCGGTCTGGAAGTTTGGCTTCCTTATACAGATGAAGTATTCTATGAAGACTACAAAGAAGATATTGCCTGGCATGAAAAGTGGTATGAAGGTACAGGACTCGGACTTGTCGTGCCTTCCTATGTGGAAATTGACACCATTGAGGAATTAAATGACAATACAGATCTGTTTCCGGAACAGCAGATTGTCGGAATTGATCCAGGTGCAAGCTTAATGCAAATGACAGAAAAGGCCGTTGATGAATACGGGCTTGATTATGAACTTACGTCCACATCCGGCCCTATCATGACAGCTGAGCTGAGTAATGCGATCAAGGCTGAAGAACCGATTGTCGTCACGCTCTGGAATCCGCACTGGGCTTTTGCTGAGTTTGATTTGAAGTACCTTGAGGATCCGAAAAATGTTTATGGTGATGCTGATGATATCCTGTTCGCTTCAAGAAAAGACTTCGGGGACGACTTCCCTGAAGTGCTTGAGTGGCTGAATAACTGGAAAATGGATGATGATTCACTTGGTTCACTTATGGCCATGATTAAAGATGAGGACGATCCGGTGAAAGGTGCGGAAAAATGGATCGAAGAAAATCGTGACCTTGTTGATGAATGGATGACTGCATCTGAGTAATTTAAAGCGGCGGACAAAATAAATAGCTGCAATAACCAGGAGAAGAGGCTGGGACATAAGTATTTCAGCTAATGATAAACCCGAACGATCAGGTAAGATTTCAATGAATCTTTCTCCTGACCGTTCGGGTTATTATTTACTCTCTTCAATAAATCTTTTGATGCTGCATACTATTTTTAAAACTAATGGAATGGAGCGGAGGACACCCGACTCCACGAAAATAAAAACCCATTTTTTTCGTGCGGTGTTATTTCAAAGAAGCTTTTTTAAAGTCGTACGGGAAATAGAGGAAAGGCTGAGACCCCGCAGGCGCAGCCGAGGAGGCTCAGCTTCCTCCCCGTTGAAAGCGAGTGTCTGCAGCGCAATGGAACGAACTTGTCTTTTCAGCTTAACTTATTATTAGTAAACAGTATTACGTTGAATAGTTATTGTTCGTCTCTAATCATGACTTATTTAGTTATGTCCCAACATCTTCTGTGCAATTTACTTCCAATTTAGTAACAAGGTGGACTATTCTTTCAAATTGACTTTAAACATTCCGGTCATATTTGGGGAATAGTCCTTGAAATTATATTTTTCATAAAACCCACCTTTTCCTTCTGAAGCGAATAATCCTATAAATGCTTTGTTTGGAGCATATTCTTCAATAAAACCCATTAAGGTGTTCATAATTTCTTTGCCAATTCCACATCCCTGATATTCGGGTTGGACGATGATGTCTTGAATATAGAAATAAATTGCGCCATCTCCAACAATCCGCCCCATTCCAATAATTTTATGACCATCTTTAACAAGTACGGAGTACACCGAATTTCGCAGTGAGGTTTCCGCGGCATCAAAATTCATCAAATCTTTCCATCCGACACTTGAACACAAATACATATATTCATTGAGTGTTGGGGTTGCAGCATAAATTAGTTCATAGTTTTTTGTCACGATGAGCCTCCTTAGATAAATCAAAAATAAGACTTAGATATTAATTATTAACCAAAGCTTCCTAAAAACCTTTTTCCTTTCAATGCCGTTATGTTTGCTTTAAAGATTGGGAAGGATATGGAAGAAATGTGAACATAGGCCTGAAATACAGGAGAAATCATGTCCTTTCCATATGAATTTCTTCCGATGGATATTATAATGAAGTTGAGCATTCAGGTATTACAGAAAGGAGAGGGAGACATGCTTACAAATATTGGCGTTCCCGGTTTGATTTTGATTCTTGTACTTGCACTTATTATTTTCGGCCCGCAGAAGCTGCCGGAAGTTGGCAAAGCAGTCGGACAATCTTTGAAGGAATTCAAAAAGTCCACCAAGGAACTGACCGGTGACTTCACTGAGGAAATCAAAGAAGTGAAAGAGGTTACAGAAGAGCTGAAAAAATAAACTGAAACGGGAGAGATCCAGTTTGCTCACAAACATCGGAATACCAGGGCTTATTTTAATCATCGTACTCGTTCTGTTCATCTTCGGCCCTAAGCGGCTTCCTGAGTTGGGGCGGGCAGTCGGTACCACGATTACAGATTTCAAGAAGACTGCAAGGGACCTCACTGAAGAGGAAAACAGTGAAAAACCTGAAAAGCAGGTGTGAGTTTAAAAGGTGTGAGGTATGCCCTTACACTTTTTTTACTGCCCGGAAATTGGCGGACCTTTGAATGAAAAAGGCTGCGCACATTGGCATTCTAAAAGATAGAAAGGGGTGTAATGTTCTGGGGGACCGTGATTTGACAGTTGTCCAACATCTTGAAGAACTTCGAAAGCGGCTTATGTATACAGTGGCCGCGTTTGTCTTGTTTTTCATCGTCGGTTTTATTTTCATAAAAGACATTTACCGGTGGTTCGTTCGTGATATCGAGTTTCAGCTCACTGTACTCGGACCGACCGAAATCATCTGGATTTATTTCGCGCTGGCAACCGTCATTGCCGTTACCGGAATGGTGCCCGTTCTGGTGTCACAGGTGTGGCTTTTTGTGAAACCGGCACTGAATAAAATGGAACAGCGCACGACCCTTATGTATATCCCTGCTTCATTCATTTTATTTGTCGCTGGGCTGGCATTTGGATATTTTATCGTTTTCCCGGTTGTGTTAGGTTTTTTGATTGAACTGTCAGGAGACATGTTTCAATTGACGTTTACGACACAAAAGTATTTCACCTTTCTGCTTCGGATGACGATCCCGTTTGCTGTTTTGTTTGAGCTTCCGGTTGTCATCATGTTTTTGACAAGCCTAGGGCTGATTAACCCAGTAAAGCTGAAGAAGGTGCGGAAGTACGCATATTTTGTGCTTGTTGTCGTTTCGGTCATCATTTCACCGCCGGATTTCTTGTCAGATATATTAGTCATTGTCCCGCTGCTTCTCCTTTATGAATTGAGCATTATGCTTTCCGGTTTTGTGTACAGGCGGAAACAGCGGAAACTGAAAAAGCTTTATGAGGAATAGGTTTCTGGAAAACCCATACGGACTGTATGGGTTTTTCTTAATAGGTAAGAAAGCATAAGTTTTTAAGCTAGATC